>JBFHPN010000090.1:0-7430 GCA_041592735.1 Oleiphilaceae bacterium
GCATAATAACAACTATCACCAACAGTTTTGGCATTCAACTGTTTGATGAAGTGACGCAAGGCATCACGCGTGCGCAAATGAGAAGCAGCGCCTGCTGCAGACTCAGGCGCATTAAACACCCAAATCATCAACACAGCCTGCTTATTGTTGAAACCCAGAAAGGATGCGAGAGTCGCTTCAGACTCATCATAGATCGGAATCACGATCACCGCATCAACGTGTTCTATACCTTTACAGTCTATCGTTAACACTTCGGGTTCAGCATGCTCCTGAAGATAACGGGCAATGGTATGCAAAGCTGTTTCAGACGGCGATTCAGACAACAATAACGGCCCCAGGACTAGACCATAGAGAGTGAAATGGCAGCCCAATCAGGCTGCTGCAAGACCTTTAGCTGTTGCCGTCGTATGCTGAGCTGTTCTTCCGAATAAGCCTGAACCGGCACCTTACCCCAAATAGGCGCAGGCCAGGCAATGTCTGAAGAAAAGCGGACGACATGATGAATATGCAATTGCTGAACAACATTTCCCAAGGCGGCCACATTCAACTTTTCACCTTGAAAGACTTGCATCAGTGATGTCGATAAGAATGTGGACTCAAGGTCCAGTTGTTGACGTTGAGAGCGGGTCAGCTCATAGATTTCACGCACGCCGGGAATTCTGGGAACCAGAATACACCAGGGATAGTGGGCATCATTCATCAACAACACCTCGCATAAGGGCCAGGATGCCAGAACAATCGTGTCTTGCTGCAGGCGCTCATTAAGCTGAAAATCACGGATACTCGTCATCGTGTTACGCGCCTTCTTTTATTTCTGTTTCTTCTGTTGCCACTTTGCTTCCCAATCCAGCGCAGATTTAACGATGACAGCCAGGTCATCATAATCAGGAGACCAGCCCAGAACCTGTTTGATTTTGGTATTGTCAGCCATCAGCGCATCAGGGTCACCTGCCCGTCTACCGACCCGTTCTACCGGAAACGCCTTACCCGACTTTTCTTTTACCATCTCTATCACTTCGGTGACGGTAAAACCTCGACCATAACCACAATTCAGGGTCTGCGACTCACCACCATTAACCATGAAATCCAATGCCATCACATGTGCTTTTGCCAGATCATCCACATGAATATAGTCTCTGATGCAGGTTCCATCACGTGTTTCATAATCGGTACCGAAGACCATCATGCCTTCACGTGCACCGGTAACACATTCACAGGCCACTTTAATCAGGTGAGTTGCTGCCGGCGTTGCCTGCCCCAGGCGACTTTGAACATCAGCACCCGCGACATTGAAATAACGCAGAATGACGTGCTTCAACCCTGAAGCAAAGGATAGATCGCGAATCATCTGTTCGCTCATCATCTTGGATGCGCCGTAGGGATTAATCGGATTCAGGGGAACATCTTCAGAAATAACTTTTACATCAGGCATGCCATAGACGGCGGCGGTCGAAGAAAAAACCATATAAGGCGTTTTGTACTTTTCAATCAGACCAAGAAGATTCAAGGTATTACGGGTATTATTACGATAGTATTTCAGCGGATTTTCAACCGATTCAGGAACAACAATATGCGCCGCAAAGTGCAGGACGGCTTCAAAGTTATGTTCCGCAAACACTGCGTCAAGCTGGTCGACATTTTCAAGATCGCCGACCACTAACTGCCCATAGGTTACGGCCCATTCGTAGCCGGTTGATAAATTATCATAGACCACGATGTCGTGCCCGGCTTCTCCCAACTGCTTGACGACATGACTACCAATGTACCCAGCGCCGCCTGTGACTAAAACTTTCATACCGCTTGTCCCGCTTTACGTTTGATCTGATACCCACCCTTAAAGGATGAAATGAATAATTAAATACTGACTCAGCATTGATTAACAAAATCTAATGAAAATTTAGCAGCTGATCATGAAAAGTACATGTCAATTTACCGAATCAGCCGGTTTTTGAGCCTCATCGGTGACTAATTTCTCAGCTTTCTTCTGAGCCCGTCGTTTTTCAAAAAAAGCCGTCAGCATCTGGCTGGACTGTTCGGCCAGCACACCTTCCTGATAGTTTATGCGACAATTCATATAGGACTGATCTAGCAAATTACTCTGACTGACCACCGCACCGGCCTTCGGTTCCCTGGCGCCAAACACCAGTCGGCCGATACGGGCATGCACCATTGCGCCAACACACATCGTACAGGGTTCCAGGGAGACATAAAGGGTTGTTCCGGGGAGTCGATAGTTTTCGACAGTCTGCGCCGCTTCGCGTAATGCTCGTATCTCGGCATGACCACAGGGGTCATTTGCGCTGATCGATTGATTCCCTGCCGCGGCCAGCAGTTTGCCATCTTTAACCAGCACGGCCCCAACCGGCACCTCGCCCATTTCGGCAGACTGCATGGCATGCTGCAGTGCCAGCTGCATCCAGTAATGGTCAGCAGCCAATTGTTTTAAATGCTCGGTATCCTTAGCCATTGATGCGCTATTCCCTATCTATCAAGACGACTAATCGTTTATTCCCACTCAATCGTTGCCGGTGGTTTTGACGACACATCGTAAGCCACACGCGAAATACCTGAAATTTCGTTGATAATGCGATTAGATACCAACTCCAGCAATTCGTATGGAAGATGCGCCCATCTGGCTGTCATAAAATCAATGGTTTCGACTGCACGCAGACTAACCACATATTCATAGCGTCTGGCATCGCCGACGACACCGACAGATTTCACCGGCAAGAACACAACAAATGCCTGGCTGGTTTTATGATACCAGTCGGCCCGACGCAATTCTTCAATAAAGATATGATCGGCCTGACGCAGGATATCGGCATATTCTTTTTTGACTTCACCCAAAATGCGCACACCTAAGCCCGGCCCCGGGAAAGGATGACGATAGACCATGTCATACGGTAAACCTAATTCGAGGCCAATTTTGCGGACTTCATCCTTAAACAACTCACGCAAGGGTTCAACCAGACCCAGCTTCATATCTTCCGGCAGACCACCTACATTGTGATGCGACTTAATGACATGTGCCTTACCGGTTTTTGCCGCCGCGGATTCAATCACATCGGGATAAATGGTTCCTTGAGCCAACCACTTCACGTTGGTGATTTTTGAGGCTTCTTCATCGAATACCTCAATAAAGGCATTACCAATTATCTTACGTTTGGCTTCGGGATCTGACACCCCGGCCAGGCGCGACAAAAACAATTCTTCGGCATCGGCTCGAATGACTTTCACACCCATATTGTCGGCAAACATCTTCATCACCTGGTCGCCTTCGTTCAAGCGCAACAGGCCGTTATCAACAAACACACAGGTTAACTGATCACCTATCGCCTTATGCAGCAAGGCCGCGACAACTGAAGAATCTACACCACCCGACAACCCCAATAACACATGATCGGAGCCGACTTGTTCGCGAACAGTTTTAATCGCATCTTCAACAATCTGACTCGGCGTCCAGAGGGCATCACAGCCGGCAATGGTTAACACAAAGTGCTCAAGAATTCGCTTACCCTGCAAGGTATGCGTAACTTCCGGATGAAATTGCACACCGTAAAAATGTTTGTCTTCACAGTACATACCGGCTATCGGACAAGAAGGTGTGGCTGCCATCAACGAAAAACCTTCTGGCATTTCGACGACTTTATCACCATGGCTCATCCAGACATCCAGAAGCGCAGCGCCGTCCTGATCCACATGATCCTTAATGTCAGCAAGCAAGGCCGAGCGACCTTGCACCCTAATCTGGGCATAGCCAAATTCACGCACATCTGAACCGGCCACCTTACCCCCCAGCTGCTCTGCCATGGTTTGCATGCCATAACAAATACCCAGAACAGGAACACCCAGCTCAAATACGCATTGAGGTGCTCTGGGCGTATTCTCGGCCGTCACTGATTCTGGCCCGCCAGCAAGGATAATTGCTTTGGCTTGATAGGCTTTGATTTCCTCTTCAGACATATCAAAGGCCCGGATTTCACAAAAGACACCGATTTCTCGTACGCGTCGCGCAATTAATTGGGTGTATTGAGATCCAAAATCCAGAATCAAAATACGGTGAGCATGAATGTTTAAGGATGTAGACATGGGTAATTCAGACCTCTAAAAAAAACGAAACGGGGCGCGCGTTGGAGCGAGCCCCGTCAGTTACATAATTTATTGTGCCTTGATAAAAAGCGCTAACGTCATTAGCTGATACGATAGTTAGGTGCTTCTTTGGTAATGGTCACATCATGCACATGACTCTCTTTCATACCGGCCGAAGTAATACGAGTAAAGCTCGGCTTGGTGCGCATGATTTCAATATCCGCACTACCTGTATAGCCCATGCTCGAACGCAAGCCACCCATTAACTGGTGAATAATTGCCGTCATCGGCCCTTTACAGGCTACACGCCCCTCGATACCTTCCGGCACCAGCTTATCAACACCTGAACGGATATCCTGGAAGTAGCGATCGCTGGAACCTTGAGACTGCCCCATCGCACCCAGTGAACCCATGCCGCGATAAGCTTTATAGCTGCGGCCCTGGAACAATTCGATTTCGCCAGGCGCTTCATCGGTGCCTGCCAATAAGCTACCAATCATGATGCTGTGCGCACCGGCCGCTATCGCCTTGGCAATATCGCCAGAAAAGCGAATACCGCCATCTGCAATCACTGGCACATTTCGTCCGGCAAGGGCTGCTGCCACATTGGCAACCGCCGAAATTTGTGGCACACCTATTCCCGCTACAATTCGCGTCGTACAAATAGATCCCGGACCGATACCTACCTTAACGGCATCGGCACCCGCATCGGCCAGCGCTATTGCTGCCTCGGCGGTAGCAATGTTGCCGCCGACCACCTGCACTTGCGGATAATGCTGTTTCACCCAACGAACACGATCAATAACACCTTTGGAATGGCCGTGAGCAGTATCCACCACAATCACATCGACGCCCGCTTTTACGAGTGCTTCTATTCGTTCCTGGGTGCCAGCACCTGTTCCGACGGCTGCGCCTACACGGAGTTGGCCAAATTCATCTTTACAGGCATTCGGAAAGTCCTGCGACTTCTGGATATCTTTAACGGTGACCAGACCCTTCAATTCAAAGTCATCATTGACGACCAGCACTTTTTCAATACGATGCTTGTGCAATAAATCTTTAATGACCTCGGAGGTTTCACCTTCTTTTACTGTCACCAGTTTATGCTTGGGTGTCATAATTTCGGAAACAAGCGTATCAAGGCGGCTTTCGAAGCGTATATCCCTGCCCGTCACAATGCCGACAAGCTCATTGCCTGCGGTGGAGCTGGATACAACCGGTAATCCCGATATTTTATTAGCTGCGGTAATTTGCAGAACCTCTCGAACCGTAGTGTCCGGGGTCACTGTGATCGGGTCTTTAACAACACCGCTTTCAAATTTCTTTACCGCGCGAACCGTCGCTGCCTGCTGTTCGATGGTCATATTTTTGTGAATAATACCAATACCACCTTCCTGCGCCATGGCAATGGCCAGCGGGGCTTCGGTAACCGTATCCATCGCGGCAGATACCAAAGGAATATTCAGGGAAATTTCACGCGTCAGGCGTGTTTTCAGAGACACTTCATTAGGCAGAATCTCTGAATAACCGGGGAGTAAAAGAACATCGTCAAAGGTCAGTGCGTCAAGTTCAATCCGCAACATATGGGCCAGCCTCTAGGTCCAGATAAAACAGCGAATTATACGCACTAAAACCATATTTTTAAAGCATAATTGGAAAATTCAAAGAAAGCCCCTTACACTGTCCGGCCTGTTTTTACGATTAAGAATAACCCTATGCACAACACCCCCTTTTCACCTGATTCGATCAACGCGCCCAAGTCATCTTCAAACTACTCAGGCAGCAAATTCGATAGCGCCCTGACCATCAGCGAACTGAACAGGCAAGTGAAGCGCATGCTCGAAGTCAGTTATGCGCAAGTCTGGGTAAAGGGTGAATTAAGCGGGCTTTCCCGGCCAAGTTCGGGCCATTGGTATTTCAACCTGAAAGATGACAAAGCACAAATACGCTGTGCAATGTTCAAAGGCTTCAATCAGAAACTTAAATTTCAGCCCAAGGAAGGTGAGCAGGTCTTTGCTCAGGCCAAAGTCAGCCTTTACGAAGGTCGGGGTGATTACCAATTGATCGTCGAATCCATGGAGCCTGCTGGATTAGGCCAATTACAGGCCGCATTTGATGCGCTGAAAGCCAAGCTGGCGCAGGAAGGATTATTCGACCAGGCGCTCAAAAAAACACTGCCCGCTATGCCCCAAAAAGTCGTTGTCATCACGTCTGCATCGGGTGCCGTCATCCACGATATTATCTCCGTCAGCAAGCGCCGCTTCCCCCTTATGCAGATTATTCTGATACCTGTTGCGGTGCAGGGAGAAGGTGCAGCCCGGGAAATCGCCAAGGCCATCGAATTTGCCAACCAGCATGAACTTGCCGAGGTGATGATAGTCGGCCGGGGCGGTGGCTCACTCGAAGATTTGTGGTCATTTAATGAGGAACTTGTTGCCCGCGCCATTTTTGCCAGCAAAATTCCGGTGATCAGCGCGGTTGGCCATGAAGTTGATTTCACGATTGCCGATCTGGTCGCAGATTATCGCGCCCCCACCCCCTCAGCGGCAGCCGAAAAAATAACCCCTGATCAATATGAGCTTATGCAACAATTGGATCTGACTGAACGCCGCTTAACCCGATTATTGGAAGCAACACTGCGTAATGCCCAGAACCAGCTGGAAAGCTATCGAAAACGCTTGAAACACCCCAAAGATGCTCTTCAAGACAAAGCAAAAAAACTGAAAGAACTGGATAATCGCATCACCCGCTCGATCCGGCTGCAACTGCAGATCGCGCAGCAAACCCTGAATGCTCATCAGCGCAGTCTCAAGCAACTCAACCCGGACATCAAAATAGCAGCCTACCAGAATTTAGTGAAACAACGCCTCAAAGAGCTCTTGCAAGCCCAGACACAATTGCTACAACACTATCAGCATCGCTTAGGTTTGCAGGCTCAAACCCTGCAAGCTGCCAGCCCGCTTGCCACACTCGCACGGGGCTATGCCATTATTAAAAGCGGCTCGGATAGCCAGTCAAGCGCAGCAAAAGTCATCTCCAGTACGACTAAAGTCAAGGCGGGCGATAAAATAACCGCCAGCCTGAAAGATGGCACTCTTCATTGCACAGTAGACAGCAGTATCCCTAAATTAGATTTGCTCTAAACGTGACCGATCTATTTTAATACCAAGTTTACCAAGCCAGAGTGACCCGCTTCGTAATGTCTACGGGCAGTTCGATTACCTGAGCAGCTGTAGGCTGGCCCGTGTGTCTACCCTGGTCAAAGCCACAGAATTCTCGATTTTAAACAAGCCCATCGGCAGATCTGTTACTGAAAAGGCTTAAAGGGTGGTGGATCATCC
>JBFHPN010000091.1:0-7383 GCA_041592735.1 Oleiphilaceae bacterium
ATTCACCCGAACAAAAAGAATGTATGAATTTAAAAGTTTGAACGATATAGAACAATTACTAGCCACGCTCCTGGGGAAATACACACCCTTAATCGTAAAAATGCCACCTCAGCAGGGGCAACGTGAAGCGCGTTATATGCACTTGTTATGTGGTGAGCCTGCAATAACTCACCTTAACCCTGAGGTAAACGCTATTCACGAGCAGCCAGATGAATCGTTAATTGCAAGAGTCGAAGCGCTGGAGAAGCAAGTCGCCTGGCTGATGGAAAAACTATCATCGAGAGCAGAGTAAAATCTTTCTTATCGTCTGTTATGGTTTCGAGACGACAGAGCGTAAGCCTAGATAATCAACGAAAGGCTTGAAGTCTCTATCTGAAAATAAAAGTGGGTGGCTACTCTCAATACAGAATGTTGCAATAATTATGTCAGCTGTCTTTCTTACAGTTATGCCGCTCTTGCGGAGTTTTCGGTAATGATCTGTGGCCTTGAGCGCTAGTTCTGGATTGAGCATGTTGTACTGCACCATGGAAGCAAGGTAGCTCTTTGCAAGCTGATAATCCTTGTCAGACCGGAAACCGCGTAAAACTTCTAATAGTATAAGGTCCCCCGTTGCAACTTCTTGTGAGCCAAGTAAATTATCTAAGGTATCCGTCTCGTAGGTGTTATTTCCGTTGAAATAATCTATCCAAACACTTGAATCAACAACAATCATTTGTCGGCTCTCATGTCATCAAGATCTCCTTCCCACTTCAACTTGCCTCTCAAATTCCTGATATCAGATTGTTTTTTCAGTCTTATCAGCGCCTTCAGCCCTTCTTCAACGGCTTGTTTTTTTGTTTCTAGCCCTGTTGCTTTCAAAGCTTCAGCCATGAGTTGATCGTCTATGACAATATTGGTTCGCATAAAACACCTATGTGTATAAAAATCTTTATTGATACACATTATGACTCAGAATAATTAACCTAACAAGCTGCAATGGTGGATTCAAAATAATCAATAATAATGCTATCCCCTCAACCATAACGCTAATTGCGCGGCGCCATCACGATACCTGATTTATCAACATGCATGTTTGGAATGAAGCGACCAAAATCAAGTTTTGCTTGTAATTGATAGTTAATACCTTTATTGGGTCGTTGCATGATGTCTGCCAGAAATTGCAAGCCGCTGAACAGGTCCAGCCCGCCGGTTAGGGTCACTGTACCGGTACCATAGGCAGGTATCGCCTGTATATTACTCGCAACACCTGAAACTACTTTGTATCCATCAAGACTGGCCGAATAAGAGATACCTTGCAGCTTGAGTTCCATGCTATTTGGATTGGTAACTTTCAGTTCGATTTCAAACTCCGGCAGCCCGTTTGAAGGCAACAATCGGAAGGAAGAAACAGAAATATCAGGCTCTTCAAAGACAGGGTTAAACGAGGCACAAGCATGCAGAAAAAAGCACATAAAAATGCTGGTAAGACGAAGGGATGATGAAATCATTTGCAGTATTAACCTCAAAAATAGATGCCCGGAAAACTGGGTGGTGTAGCTATCTTGTTTAACGAGTCGGGCATCCATTTTATCGGACAAATAATCTCAGCGCTCTCTTTACTTTAGATATCGCTGTTACGCGATTGACCTTAAGCGAGACAGCATAATCAGAACGGTTATTAACTCCATGACAAGAAAGGCATTCTGAACCTGGGTGGTTCCCTGGTCAACGAAATAGCCGCCTACACGCCCCAAAAACAACATACCCATTATGCATAGTATCGCCATAATACCTGTCTTGGGATTTGTTTTTGCAACCAGGGCCAGATACACCCCCGCACCTAAAATCAGCCCGCCATAGGCTGCAATAAACTCCATTTTGGCACCAGGGAGATCAAGCGAGAAACGCAGGAGATGGGCAAAATGATCCGCCGCAAAAATAGCGGGCAAAGAAAATAAAATAAATGCCGCAGCATAGATGTTTACTAAAATGGTATCTGTTTTCATGATGTGCTCCTCAAAGAGATTTAGGGTTTGAGGAAAAGATACTGCTTACTTAAAACCACGACTATTACCTCAGAGGTTATGAAAGCGTGTTCAGCAAGGTCTCACAAAATTCCTGTGTTTCTGCATCTGCCGGATAAAAGCATTCAATACGCACATCCTGAATGGCTACGTCCCGAGGCGTTCCGAAGGTTGTAAAGGTAGAAAAAAAGCGAAGGTTGTTCCCCTCTTTACAAAAATGAAAGTGAAAGATGGCATGATTCTCTTGATTATCTTCTGCAGTTCTCCAGTTTTTCGGTAACTGAGAGTCTCGCTCTAGCCGGCTTATTAAATCGTAACCCGGTTCTCCCGGCGGGATTGCCAAAATTTCCTGCTGCAAATGCTGCAAGATTGTACGGCTGGTTTCCTCCCAGTTGACGATATAAGGGCGAAACCCGGATTCGGAAAAATACACTTCATAGGCATTCTGAAACGTTTGGAGGCGTTTGGGATCCACAAAGTATTGCATGAATGCCATCGCCCCACGATTCATCATTAAAAAATTGCCAGCAGGATCAGTCACTATTGCCGGAAAAGGATTGTGCTGATCGATCATTCGCTGAATCGCGTGGCGGGTAAAGGCTAACTCTTTAGCGAAAAGATTACTTGCTCGATACTCCGGGGCAAAACCTGCAGCAGAGAGCATGCCATTGGTATTATTAAACGACAATTCCAGAACCTTGGCGATTTTCAGTACCGTCTGGCGTGTTGGTTTGGTTTTATCATTTTCAAGCTGGTTCAGGTGTTTAGGCGATAAATCGCAGGCTAGGGCAAGATCCATCTGGCTGAGCCTGGACAAGCTACGCCAATATCTCAAGTGCTTGGAAAAATTCAATCCTGCCGTGGCTGTCATAATATTTCTTAGTATCGCGCTATGTAGATGAGCTTCGAGCAAAGGATACATCACTGAAGCCATGAAAATGATTCTTAAATGAGTCTATTTTACGTTCAGAAACAAATTGTTTCAAAACACCAGAAAAAACCCTCCTCTTTCTGAAATCTAAACGCGTTCTGATACGTATATAGCACTTAGTAAGTCTATCTGTTTATCCTTGATTACTGGAAAAGCCTATGTACAGGTTAAGTAAAACCTCTAAAGTTGTTATTTGCTGGGCGCTGTTTTGGGTGTGGCTTATGATTTCAGCCTATGTCCTATGGTTTAAGCTTAGCGATTCCTACCGTTTCTTTATGGATGACAAACAACCCGACTTTTCTGCATTCATGTTTAGAGAACCTCAAACCCGCTATACGATTATCCACTTTATCGATCCAAACTGCAGCTGCTCTCAATATAGCCATGCACACATTAACGCGATCAAAAATGAACTAGGGGCCTTGCAGCATGTTCATGTTCAACCAGGTGAAGAGGCTGTTTTTTTTGAAGGTGAGCCACAGGCCTGGCTGATCAGCTCTCCCTCGGCAGCATTGATCAGCCCCTCCGGCGAGCTGATTTATTATGGCCCTTACACCGATGCCTTACTATGCAATGAAGGCCAGGACTTGATTAAACAGGCACTCCGGCAGACACAAAAAAATGATGATTTCCGCTGGTATAACGTCTTGGGTTACGGCTGTTTCTGTGATTGGCCCGCACAAGCTATTTAAACCCATTAATAATTAATTCAAACACGACTGACAATTAATTTGAACTCTACCGACAATTCAATTGAACACTACTAACAATCGAATAAGGTTAAACGCAATGACTCACAACACCGCTTTACTTGAGCATTTCATCAAATCAGATCGCATTATGCTATTTCTTCATACAGGTTTATTTGTGGTGAGTTTGTTATTGGCACCACTCTATGACACTTGGTATGAAGCCTTATTGGTTGGAGGGGGTACGCTGGCACTGCTAGCACTAATTTATGCCATGTCGGCTGGAGAAATTGTCTGCAGGATGGCGATGGGGGCCGGCTTTATGGTCATGACCGCCTTACACATTCAGCAATCACATGGCATGATCGAGTTTCACTTTGGCGTCTTCCTTTTATTAGCATTACTTTTATATTACCGCGACTGGGCACCGATTGTTGCGGCCGCCACCACCATCGCGGTACATCATTTTGCCTTCTATTATATTCAAACAAATGGTGGCGATTTAATGGTCCTTCCAGATGGCAGCAGAGGCTGGTGGGTCATCTTACTGCATGCCATTTATGTAGTTGTGGAGAGTATTATACTGTTGTGGATGGCCCATGACTTGAGAAAAGAATTCAACGCATCAAGCGAGCTGGCCTCAGTCACTGAACAGATTGCAGGCGGCGAGCACATAAACTTGAATGTACGCACTTCGGGCAATACCGAATTATTAGCGCGTTTTGACCGTTACACCTATGTGGTTGCAAGCCTGGTTAACAAGGTTGCGAACAATACCAACATACTGTTCGGTACCAGTAAAGATCTGCTGAATGCTACTGATACGGTCAGGAAACAATCCTTATCCCAGTACCAACAAACCGATATGATTGCCTCAGCTGTGGAGGAGATGTCCGCCTCGGCAAAAGAAGTGTCTAATACCGCTATCGAAGCAGCTGCTTCGGCTAATCATGCCGCTGTGAATGCCCAGGCTTGTAAAAAGGCCAGCTCGGCTACAGAGAGCAGTATTCATTTACTGGAAAAGCAGATCAAGCATGCTTCAGACAGAATTACTGCACTTGATCATGAAACCGCCAAGATTGGATCATTGATTGATGTCATTCGCGGTATCGCCGAGCAAACTAATCTGCTTGCCTTAAATGCTGCCATTGAAGCCGCTCGCGCCGGAGATCAGGGAAGAGGCTTTGCTGTGGTGGCCGATGAAGTAAGGTCTCTGGCCCAGCGCACTCAGCAATCAACAGAAGAGATCGACAAAATGATTGGTGGCCTGCAAGAAGGAAGTAGTTCTGCCGTAGACGCCATGCTAACCAGTAATAAACTGGTTCAGACATGCGTCGAACATACCCAGCAAAACCTTGCATTGATGGAGCTGGTTTCTCAAGCTATTTACGATATCAACGAGATGAACCAGTTGATTGCCTCATCGGCGCAGGAACAAAGTTCTGTGACGATTGAGATCAGTGAGAATATATCGTCTATTGTAAGCGCGGGTGAAACCATGAATAAACAGATATCCCATGCGAATCTGGCTGCGGTAAAACTTGATGAACTGGCGACCCAACTGGATCAGTTATGTCAGGGGTTCAAATAAAAACAGATTTTTAAGGTCGGGAAGAATAATGTTGTCTGGTCAGCCCGACCTATTTTGCTTTTGTTGTCGCTTGGTTTTGTTGTCCTCCCCTTTTATTGCTTCTATTTAAAGGTTTTATTACTTTTCAACCCTACCTTAGCGGCTAATTCTCAGCCATAATAGGCAGCCATCAGTCACTGAGCCCGGCATGTTTACTTCTAAGAATGAATGTGTCGGCTACACTTCAACCGCAATACACTACAAGGCGTCTATGAATACATTCAGTTTCACCCTGTTCCGGCTTGCTACCCCTATATTTCTAATTGCGCACAGCATTCCTGCGCATGCCGGGCTACTCAGTTATTTTAAATTTTCAGATGGCAGCACCAACCGGCAGTACATCGCCAACTGGTCAAGTGGCATTCTCATTTTGCTGCTGTCGATCACGGCTACCATATTATTTTTTAGCCGCCGTGCACTGAAAAACATCAATGATGTACTGGAACAACGGGTTCGTGAACGTACCGCAGATCTGGAAGAGTCCAATCGTATGTTGCACCAGTCCAATGAGCTGCTGGAAGGTGAAATTGCAGGCCACAGAGAAACCTCCCAGCGTCTTCATGCATCCGAAACCTATATCAAGAGCATTCTGGAATCCATGCCCTTGATGCTAGTCGGCTTAAACAAAGAAGGTATTGTTACCCAATGGAACAAAGAAGCAGAAAAAATTACCGGTCTGCCTGCCGAAAAAGCGCTCAATCGGGTGCTCTGGGAAGCCTACCCCATCATTCCTGTTACCAGAGAACAGGTTAATACTGCCCTGAGAGACCAGAAGAACCAATCACTACGACGCACCCAGCGCACTCAGTTCCATTATGAAATTACCCTCTATCCCTTACAAGGTGCGGGGGATACAGGCGTGGTGATTCTAATCGATAACGTGACGCAACAGGTCTTGTCGGAAAACAAATTAATCCAGAAAGATAAAATGCTAGCCATGGGCGAATTAGCTTCGAGTATGGCGCACGATATCAACCTGCCGCTTCAGGCCATTATTCAGGATGTGCAACAAGCACTGGAGGCCTCGAAGGAAATCACAGAAAACGTGCCGGCACCCCTGGCAAAACTAACCGAATTTTTACGAGATGCGGAAGAACGCAGCCTGCAAGCGGCAGCCATCACCCGCAATTTGCTTGAATTTTCTCGCAGTGAACGTGACATTAAACCGCGTGTCAATATTACCCAGGTAATGGACCATGCCCTGGAGCTGGCCACTGCAACTTATGCGATACCTAACGGCTTGAAGTTCAGCCAGATTAACATCGTCCGGGATTATGAAAAGGATCTTCCCCAGGCACCGGGTTTTGCTTCGGAATTGCAGCAAGTCTTCCTGTCTCTGCTGCGTCATGCGTTTTATGCGATTGCCGCTAAACAACCCAGCCAGATCAACCCGAAAATTTCCATTAAAGTGCTCGATTGTTATGATGCACTTTGGATAAAGGTTCAGCATAATGGCCGTGGCTTGTCCTCTGAAGAGCAGCAGTTTATTTTTGAACCCTATTTCAGTAATGAACCCTATAATCCCGGTGCTGAATATGATGCGGGTAAACGTCTGAGTTTTTCATACTTTATCATCACCGATCACCACCTGGGACAGATGGCCGTTACCTCTGACCCGGAGATTGGCACCACCTTTCATATCCAGCTTGACTACAAATACAACGCACGAAAATTCAAGAGCAAACTCTAAGTGCCTTAGACGGGGCGTTGCGATCGCATGATCACGACGCCCCTTTGCCAGTATCACGCCAGGTAGGCGTCAAATAAATAACGGATTTCATCCAGATGGTCTTCGATGACGAAGGGCATCAAATTGGTAAACATATCTAGCAGAATCAAGGCATTGACTGACGCATCTGAAGGTGCCGAAAAACGGATTCTTTCGGCAATGGATTTATTCAGAAGATGCAGGTTTTTGTATATATCGGTCAGCCCGTTAAGGCTCATATCTTCCTGCATACCTGCCTTTCTTAGATAATACTGGGCCAGAAGGTACATGCCTGTCGCTCTGAAGATGGTATCTTCCTCACTGGAAAGCGGTAAATGAAATCTGGCCATAGGTTTCATATATTCGGTATGGGGGCAGCCTGATGTCGCTATCAATAAACCAATCATCGAGCTGATACCACG
>JBFHPN010000092.1:0-7345 GCA_041592735.1 Oleiphilaceae bacterium
GGGGCATGTGCTGATGAAAATTCTACAGCATGATCGATAAAGCCGCGCAGTTTTGTCGAGAATTTTTTGTTACTCGGAAAAATCAGATTAACCGGTACCGACACATCCAGTTCGGGTAGAATTTTGATCAGTTCACCTTTTTCGAGGCTGGTTGATACCTGTACAGAAGGTAGTTGGGCAATGCCAACACCATCCAATGCAGCGCGTCTGGCTGCAAAAAAGTCATTGGTGTAAAAACGGCTAGGTACGTTATCTGCCAAAGGGGAGTCAGGCAGGTTTAACCAGGCAGGGGTTTCATAGCGCACAAAATGATGCTTATCCAAATTGTTTATATCATCTGGAAAACCAAACTCGGCAATATATTGCGGGCTCGCACAGTGTATGATTCTGGAATAGCCAATTCCTCGGCTGATTAATGAAGAATCTTCGAGTGTGCCGGGGATAATGGCGCAATCGATTTTTTCCTCGATTAAATCAACCTTTCGTGTGTGAACAAAAAATTCAATTTTTACCTTCCTGTGTTTTTTTATGAAGGTCATAAATATGGCTGAAGCAAAGGGATCATCCAGGGGGAAAGGCGTGCTTATCCTTAAAACACCAGTTGGTTCTGCTTGAAGCTGTTGCACGGCCAGTTCTGCAGCTTTTGCTTCTATTAACATTCGGCTGCAGTGTTCATAATATACCATGCCAATGTCGGTCAGGTTTTGTTTACGTGTGGTGCGATGTAATAGCTGTACATCTAGTCGCTTCTCAAGATCTGAAATACGTCGGCTGATAGTTGATACAGGAATACCACTGATATCCGACGCAGCAGAAAAGCTCCCGGCATCCACAACTTCAACAAAGGTCGCCATTTCATCAAGTGAAGTTTTCATCGCAGGTTTCCTTAAAGCGACGGATTGTTATTGTTAAAAAGTTTACTTATAAAAAATACGGGAAAAAAATAGTTTAAACTATTTTTATAAAACGTAGTGGCAGATTTAAGCATGTTTCAGCTACAAACACGTAAATAAGACAATAAAAATACAACACGATGTTATCCGTTTTTAAAGTTTTATTTAATTTTTGCTTAAACATCCCAGTAAATAAACATAAATAAACATAATTTACGCCTAATAAAACCATTGTGTCTTCCAGATTGGACTAGTCTTCATGATGAATTTATTAATCATATTATGAGGATTACCCCATGCGTGCTGTGAAGCTTTTTTCTTTATCTGCGATTGCAACGTCCATTATCTTATCAGCAGGTTGTGGCGGCAGTAACTCATCAAGTAGTTCGAGTGTTTCTACAGAAAGTTATAATGGCCCAGGTTCAAAATGGGATCTTGATCTAAATTCAGATGGCACTTTTCACATTGATAGAAGAGCGACACCGCAAACACCCGTTGTCTTAACGGTGGATGGTACTTATGAACGTTACACATCTGGCTTTGTATGGCTCACAGTTGGAAGCGCTTCGGGTGAGGATGCACCCACAGCAGGGGATACCGCCTGGGCACTCGAAGTTCCGGGTTATGCATTTCTTCTAAAACCGGTAGACGGTGATCAAATAATTGCCATGGTTACCTCGGGTTCTTGCCCAACCAGTGATATTGACGCTAACTGGGTTATCGTAAAACAAGACTCTTCAGCCGATGCGACCGATAGTGGTCGGGATTATTTTGGTACCTTTAATTATCTGGTAGAGAGCGGAACACCAAGTTTACCCAGTAAATATGCTATTTCTGATGGCTTTCCGGCTGTTACGGGTGGAGGAATCAATGGCACCGGGTCATGCGATGACGGTCTAATGCTGGTTGGCGAAGATCCTGATATCGCAGCGATGTATTTAACAGAAAGTGGCGGCGCTATTGTTCAAACTAACATAAATAACCATACCGACTCGCAATTTATTTTTGCGTTAGCACAAAAAGAGATTGGCGATATTGCTAACCTTGAAGGGAACTACGCAGGAATGTTGTTCGATGAGAATATGGAAGATGGCAGTAGTATTCATCCTGTAAACTTGTCTTGTGATAATGCTGGCACTTGCTCCGGCACCCTAGTCAATAATATCCAAACTGGCGCGCTTGAAACTGAGGGCGTCATCATCACCTTAAATGGCGCAGTCGATCAACCTGAAACAGGGTTCATTACAGGCATGATCACTGATTCAGATAGCGCTAATGCTAACCTGGTCTGCATGGTTGATATCAACGCAAATGATTCAGGTAAAGCTATCGTAAATTGCGTTGGACAATCTCCAGGCGATAATTCCAAAATGTTTAATGTGATGTTTGTCAGCAAATAAACCTTCTTCACCCTTTTAGAAAAACCGTTACGCTCAATAACGGTTTTTCTAAAAATAAGGGTGTAATGAATATATCTGTTTGAAAAGTACCGAGAAGGCGTTAATCTCTTGCGGTTATTGATCGATAACCCGCTGAGGTACAGGCAAAAGCCGCGGAATCGATGGTAAACCAATTTATTAATGACTTTTCCACTGAAAGTAACGCCATTCTTGAGCAACATACTGATATAGCATCACCCGCAAAGGGCATCTAATAAAATTTACGTACAATATTTTTCGAAGCATATATATATTTTAAGATGAACACATTAAGCTGAGCGGTAACTTGTACCCCTTAAGTGTCATCATTTTATATGGATCTTTTAAATTTATTATTTCTAGTGATTGGTATCATTTTACTGACGCTAGGTGGCGAAGCCTTAATCAGAGGATCGCTGGCAGCCGCAAATAAACTCGGCGTTTCCCCATTATTAAGTGGCTTAATCATCGTTGGTTTTGGTACTTCCGCACCTGAATTGGTGGTGTCAATAGACGCCGCCATCAGCCAAAAACCTGATATTGCGATCGGTAATGTCGTTGGCAGCAATATCGGCAACATTATGTTGATTCTTGCTTTGTGCGCGCTTATTTGCCCCTTGGCGGTTCGGCCTTTGGTACTTCGACGTGATGCCGTGACAGTGGTCCTGGCGAGCATTCTGTTTCTTTTGCTGGTGGGTGGCGAGGCCTTGGAGCGATCTGATGCGGCTATTTTTTTGCTCGCTCTCTTTGCTTACCTGGTCTGGGCGTATCTCACTGAACGTACCGGCGCAGCGCCCTCTGCAGAATTACATAATGCTGAAGCCAATGAAGTAACCAGCTGCCCAAAAACCACTTTAAAAACGGTAATTGCGATTGTATTGGGCTTGTCATTATTAATTATTGGTTCTCAAATACTATTAAAAGGTGCGGTGGGCATTGCATCTCAACTGGGTGTTTCTGAAGCTGTTATCGGTTTAACTCTGGTTGCTGTAGGCACATCACTACCTGAATTATCCATCTCGGTGATTGCTGCATTTCGCAGGCATGCGGATGTTGCGATAGGAAATATTTTGGGGAGTAATATTTTTAACCTTTTGGGGATTCTGGGTATATCTGCCTTATTACAACCCTTGCCCGTGCATGAGAGAATTCTGAATTTTGATCAGTGGATCATGTTAGCGACGTCTATTCTCCTGTTGTTGTTCCTGTATACCGGAAGGCGCCTTAGTCGCGTTGAGGGTTTCGTCTTGCTGATGGGCTATGTGCTATATGTAGGTTTGAGTTTTACCGTATACGGGCACTAACTACTCAAACTAAGCTATAATGCGAAGATTAAGCGCTTGCTTCTGCTAATTCACAAATCAACTACTATGTATTTTCTACATGCCATATAAAGGAAAAAACGATGAAAGCGATCGTTACCATGATGCTGATGTTTATTATTCTGGCAATTACTGGCACTGGCTGTTCAGTTATCCTCGATATCATTAGCTATGATGAGGGCGTTTCGCTGCTGTCTAAAATGATTGCTGTTATCGTGCTTCTGGGGCTGTGTGGTATGGCTCTGGTTAAGCTTGCCAACTTTAAAGCAGAACAATCAGATTGATTAACTGTCGGTTGGTAAACTATCGTTAGTTTAACGCTCACAACATAGCTTCATCACTTTCATGCTATTCTTCAATGTTATTGAAAATTACAAACTTTTTTAAATGATAATGACTTATATCATTTGCATTTAAAATCCTAATTCTATAATCAAGTTATTTAAAAAGGGTTTATCTATGCCTAAAATCACGCGTGGTATTGTTCGCTTCAAAACGGAAGTGTATCCACAAAAAAAGGCTTTATTTGATCAGTTGGCGACAGGGCAAAATCCTGAAGCATTGTTTATCACCTGTTCTGATTCAAGGATCGACCCTAACTTAATGGTTCAAACAGATCCTGGCGAACTTTTTATATGCCGGGTGGCAGGTAATATTGTCCCACCGCATACTAATTTTACCGGAGGCATTACCGCAACCATAGAATATGCGATTGCTGTCTTACATGTTAAGCACATCATTATCTGTGGTCACTCAGGTTGTGGCGCTTTACACGGAGTACTTAACCCGGAGTCTGTAGAACATTTACCTCATGTAAAACAATGGCTAGGGTATGTGAACGCGGCTTATCAAATAGTTCAGGAAAAAATTCCAAACGCATCATTTGAAGAGAAATTCAGTATGCTGGTGGAAGAAAATGTACTTCTGCAGCTCAGGCACCTGAAAACCCACCCCCAAGTTGCAGCAAAATACGCGACCAACCAAATCAAACTACATGCCTGGACATATGATATCGGCGAAGGTGAAGTGAAGGCCTACGATAATAAAAAAGGCTGTTTTGTTCCTGTTGAAGAACGCTATGCAGCGGACGTTCAAAAATATATCAAAGAACAACAGCTAAAAGATGATAGTTGCTGCTCCTGAATTTAAAAAAGCCTTTCCGTGAGAATCATTAAATAGTTAGTCTGAGAGTATCAACGTCTATGCAAGAAGATTTGAGCATTAATAAGCATTTATGGCATGCCAAAGAAATAAATGACTGTCTTGAAGCCTTGCAAAGCTCACAAGACGGATTGAGCAATGATGAGGCAAATCACAGAAGAACTATTTTTGGTGAAAATAAACTTTCTGAGGTAAAAGCACAAAGCAACCTCAAACGCTTCCTTTTGCAATTCAACAATATACTCATCTATGTGTTATTAGCCTCTGCGCTGGTTACCTTTGTGTTAGCTCATTATCTTGATACAGCCGTCATTCTTGCTGTGGTGCTGGCGAATGCAATAATTGGCTTTATACAAGAGGGGAAAGCGGAAAAAGCGATGGCGTCTTTGAGACAGATGCTGGCACCCAAGGCCCATGTATTAAGAGATCAGCAGCGTCATTATATTTCTTCTAAGGAACTGGTTCCCGGTGATGTTATATTTTTAGAAGCTGGCGATAAAGTGCCGGCTGATTGCCGATTACTCAGCTGCTTTGGGCTTACCATTCAAGAGGCTGCGCTAACAGGGGAATCGGTGCCGGTTGAAAAACATGTAAAAACCGTCACTGAAAATGCACCGCTGGGTGATCGTTTGTCGCTTGTTTATTCAGGAACATCGGTCACTTCCGGGCAGGCAAGTGCTGTTGTCGTGGCCATTGGTCAATTTACTGAGTTAGGAAAAATTAACCGGCTCTTAACGGAAGTTGCGCCATTAACAACCCCCTTAGTACAACAGATGGGCATTTTTGCCAAGTGGCTCACTGCCGTAATATTAGGTATTGCCAGTACCTTGCTTGTTTACGGTTTATTTATTCAGGACTATGCCTTTGAATATATTTTCATGGCAGTCGTCAGCTTATCGGTCGCTGCCATACCCGAAGGGCTCCCTGCTATCTTAACGATTACGCTTGCTATTGGTGTCCAAATCATGGCTAGGCGGAACGCAATTGTTCGCCGTTTACCCGCAATTGAAACCATCGGCGCTGTAACGGTGATCTGCACAGATAAAACCGGCACGCTTACTCGAAATGAGATGCTCGTTGCAAGTGTTTTAACTGATCAGCATATTTTTAAAATCTCCGGAGAAGGCTATGCACCATCAGGTGCCTTATCTCTGAATGAAGAACAGATAAACCCTGAAGAATCCGCGCTTCTCCAACAAATTGGGCGTGCATCTTATCTGTGCAACGATGCCGCAATCAAAGAGTCAAACGGCGCCTGGGATGTTCTGGGTGACCCAATGGAAGGTGCTTTGCTGGCATTTTCCGGAAAAGTCGGCCTGATTGTCGAAAAGGACAGCCAGCGATGGCGCAGAACGGATGCGATTCCATTTGATGCCCAACATCGTTATATGGCTACTTTAAATCATGATCATGACGGAAATGCCTTTATTTTCATCAAAGGTGCGCCTGAAAAGATAATGTCCATGTCCTCCCAGCAGCTATCATCGTCAGGTGAGGCCAAAGCGCTGGATGAAAATTACTGGAAAACGAAAGCCTCGGAAATCGCCTCGCAAGGGCAGCGTGTGTTGGCTTTTGGTATTGTTAAAGTGGATTATCATGAAACTTTAATATCCCGTGACGAGCTTGTAGGTAAGGTTCAGTTACTCGGTATGGTTGGCATGATTGACCCACCCCGAGAAGAGGCAATTTTAGCCGTCGCTGAGTGTCGATCTGCAGGGATACAAGTGAAGATGATCACCGGAGATCATGCTGGAACAGCCTTGGCAATCGCTAAGCAGGTTGGCTTGCAGCACACTGAGCAGGCATTGACAGGTGCTGAAATAGATAATATGACTGATGAGATGCTAAAAGAAACTATTTCCAAGGTTGATGTTTTTGCGCGGACGAGCCCGGAGCATAAACTGAGGTTAGTTACCGCCCTTCAAGCAAATAAAGAGCTTGTCGCCATGACGGGCGATGGCGTTAACGATTCTCCGGCATTAAAGCGCGCTGATATCGGCATAGCCATGGGGAAAAAAGGCAGTGAAGCTGCAAAAGAGGCAGCTGAAATCGTGTTGGCAGATGATAACTTCGCCTCAATTGTTGCGGCAGTCAAAGAAGGCCGCACCGTTTACGATAATATTCGTAAGGTCATCTTCTGGTTGCTGCCAACAAATACTGGCGAAGCCATGATTGTAATCGTGGCGCTCCTTTTAGGCCTAGCATTGCCCATCACACCTGTCCAAATACTTTGGATTAATCTAATCACGGCCATTACCCTCGGGTTCGCACTGGCATTTGAGCCGAGTGACAGCGATATCATGAAACGCGCCCCACGACCCAATCAGGCTGGACTTATTAGTGGTCAGCTCGTATTGCATGTACTGACGGTTTCCGTGCTAATCGTCATGGCGGTATTCAGTATATACGGTGTTGCAATCTCACAGAATCTGGGTGAGCCCCTGGCACGAACCCTGGCGCTGAATACCCTGGTTGTATTAGAGATTTTCCATCTTTTATATATCAGGAACGCTTCTCGGCCGGGATTCAAGGTTTCAATGTTAAAAGGCAC
>JBFHPN010000093.1:0-7321 GCA_041592735.1 Oleiphilaceae bacterium
GAATTCATCACCTTCCTGACCATTGAATTCTGAAACAGGGCCTTTCGAGTTTGATTTCAGGGCGCTCAGACTGGCTTCAACATAGAGTAACGCGCCGGCCATATCCATGAGCGTTTGATCACTGGCTGGCTGGTTAGAATTGGCAATATCTTCAATACGGGAAATCTGTTCCAGCACAATTTTTCGTGCAACACCTAAACCCAGTACCGCCATGGTATTGGCAATCTGGATTAATTGAGGGGTGAGTTGTACCAGCTGGCTGTTATCCTTTTCATCACCACGAACATATAGATCCAACTGATCTTTAATCAGGTTAAGTTCTTCTGCCAGGACATCAACCACTGATGACATGGTTTCCAGACCCGGTTGATGTAATTTCTCTCTTTCCTGATTGATTTCCTGTTCACTTGGCAATGCCAAATGGAGTTTGAATTGTTCTTTCAGCAGATTGATACGTTTGCTTTGTGTGTTGGTTTTTGCAACGTAATAAAGCAGGTTTTTTAGCAGATCTGCAGGTAACGGTTTAGATAAAACGGTTTGTGGTTCCTCAATCATCAATTTAATTTGATGGTCAAGTTCACGTAAAAGTTGTTTGGTTGCCGAACTTAAGCCACCGGTGTCTCCCTGTATGGAGTCCAGGAAACCGACAGCAACCCACCAGATTTTTCCGATAGGCGTACCCTGACAGAACTTTTCAAGGCGTGATAAAACTTTATACAAAAAGGTGAAGTTTTCAGCCAGATCCTGGTTCCTGATAATGCCGGCCAGCGAAAACTGAAACATTTGTCTCAATTTGCGCAAGTTAGCAATGACCTGCTCATCATTCATTCTTAAATTGTGACTGGCGTTTGGTGCAACCTCTGCAGCGCTCAGGTTCGGTGTGAACAAAGAGGTATCTGACAGTAATGGTTGCCCCTGAAGGGCTCGCAAGTCGTTTAAGACAGGAAGTAATACCACTGGAAGGTCACGCTGACCTTTTTGAATATGCTCCAGATAGTTGTCCAGTTGCAGCAAGGAGTCCATCAGCACTTCCTGTGCTTCGACAATATTGGCTACCTTTTCATCTATTATTACCTGGCAGAGTTTTTCCATTTCTTCTGCAAGCAATGCGGCGCCATAAAACTCAACCATTTGCAGGGTGCCATGAACCTGATGAATATGATTCAGGCAGAAGGTCATCTGTGGGGTATCGTGATTATTCTCGACAAACGCCTCCAAAGCATTTTGTGCTTGGGATAATGTCTGTTTAATTTCGCCTTTAACCCAGTCTAAGGCAATGTAGTCATGGTTGTTCGCCATAACTTCTCCAATCAGTTTGCGTTGTCTTTAATGTTCTTGTGTTGTTCGGCGAATAAATGCCTGTGTCTGATTGTCTGCAACACGCTGAACTTCAGGATGATACCAGTCAGTTGCTTCACCTTGACCAATGACCAGAAGGCCACCCGGTGCAAGTCGTTCAACCAGATTATTCAAAATGACGTATTTACGATCCTTACGGAAATAAATCAGTACATTCTGACAATAAATTATGTCCATATTTCTTAATGGATTTTTTTCTATTTCAATCATGTTAGCCATGGAGAAACAGACTTTCTTTTTTAATAGGTCCTTCACGGTGAAGGTTTGTTCATTAATGCTTTCAAAGTACTTAT
Organism: Oleiphilaceae bacterium; assembly: GCA_041592735.1. GTDB lineage: Bacteria > Pseudomonadota > Gammaproteobacteria > Pseudomonadales > Oleiphilaceae > PZPK01. Next base: position 1,653 of record JBFHPN010000093.1, read on the forward strand.
CGATCAGGTTTGACTTTAAGTCCAGTAATCTGCGCAGGTTATAGACCCCTTTACGGGCTTTTTCCAAAACTGGCAGACTAATATCTGTGGCCGTAATGCCGTAACTTATTGTTTGATGAGCCTTCTGAATCGCTTCCTGACATAAAATCGCCAAGGTGTAGGGCTCTTCACCGGAACTGCAGCCAACACTCCATATATTCAAAACCTTTTTGGGCTTCTGAGCGTGTAGTCTGCTCAAATAGTCATCTAAATATTTGGAAACCAGTTTTAATGATTCGGGATTACGGTAAAAACGGGTTTCCTGTACCGTAATACGATCTAGCAATATACTCCATTCACGAATGCCATCGGGTTTAGCTGAGACGATCGCAAAGTAGGCATCGACATCCTGACAATTCACTTCCCGCATGCGGATGATCAGATTCGACTCCAGTAATGACCGATGATCAATACTGACATACATGCCTGTTCTATCTTCTAATAATGCTTGCCAGTTTTTAAATTGCTGGTCATTTAATAGAGGCGATTTGGCATGATCCCGCTTCATATATTGCTCGTGATTTTGTGCATCATCCAAGGCCGCATCTATGGTACTTACCAGTTTAAGCTGGTTACTTTCAGCCAGATATTGAATAGCACACAGTGGCTGTGCGCTATTTTCTGACGCTGGACTTAACAAGGTTTCCATTGCAAACACCGAGTGCTATTCGTGTGTTTATTATGAAGCTTGCGCATTGTCAGCTTTTTTGTCGCTTTCATCCGCAGGCAGTTTGAAGCCTGATACGGACGCTCGAAGCTGGCTTGCCATTTCCGCCAGGTTTCCGATAGATTTCGCTGTTGCGGTCGTACCTGCAGATGTCTGTGAAGTGATTTCCTGGATAACATTCATCGTGTTCGAAATATGGCCTGCAGAGAGTGACTGCTGACGTGATGCATTGGAAATATTCTGGATCAGGTCGGCTAGTGTCATAGATACTGTTTCGATTTCTTCCAGTGCGACACCCGCATCCTGTGCCAGTCTCGCGCCTCTTACCACCTCAGCAGTTGTATGTTCCATCGAAATAACGGCTTCGTTGGTATCGGTTTGCGTGGTTTTAACGAGTGCTTCAATCTGCTTGGTTGCTGCAGAAGAACGTTCCGCCAGTCGCTGAACCTCATCCGCAACCACCGCGAAGCCTCGACCTGCGTCCCCGGCCATAGATGCCTGAATCGCAGCGTTCAAAGAAAGAATGTTGGTTTGGTCGGCAATGTCGTTAATCAGCGATACGATATCACCGATTTCCTGGGATGATTCACCCAGACGTTTAATACGTTTCGATGTTTCCTGGATCTGCTCGCGAATCGTATCCATGCCATGAATGGTATTTTGTACCACTTCGGCACCTTTTTTGGCGATCGTTACCGATCGCTCCGCAACCGCGGTGGACTCAGCAGCGTTAGAAGATACTTGATCAATCGAAACCGCCATTTCATTAACAGCAGCGGATGCCCCTGCGATTTCCTGTGCCTGATGCTCGGATGATTCCGCCAGTTGCATTGCTGTGCTCTGTGTTTCCTGAGCCGAAGAGGCAACTTGTAAGGCGGTATCACGAATCGCTTTTACCAGTACCCGCATTTGGTCGATTGCGAAGTTGATAGAGTCAGCGATGGCACCGGTAAAGTCTTCGGTTACGGTTGCCTCAGTTGTCAGGTCACCGTCTGCGAGATCTGCCAGTTCATCAAGTAATCGCAGGATCGCGTTCTGGTTTTGTTCGTTCTGTTCTTCTGTTAACTGCAGGCGACGCTGACTTTCCTGATACAGGAACCAACCGGCATATATGATCAGGGCAATAATCAGTGCAAGAATGATGTAGGCTTTATTGGGGCTGGCAAAGCGGCTATCTGCCTGGCTTTGCAGGCGGGTAGCAAGTGTTTTGGTCTCATCCAGCAGAGAAATAGAGTTCACAAAGATTGAGTTGGCAGCATTACGTACTTTGAACAAGGCAGGAGATGTTGCCAGTATGGCTTTTACGTTATTGTCAACGGCACTGAATAATTCTGCGATTGCTTCCAGACCATATATGGCATCTTCATCGGTAACCTTACTGATGCCCATGGCCTGGTTACCTTCAAACATTGCATTCATGACGCGGCCAAAAAGTGTGGCATCTTCGCCGAAACGGTTGGCAGCAATCGCCGCATCTTCATCACCACTGAGGATGTTGTTAACACTTCGTACAATACGTTCAGCGCGCAGTGATTGTCTTTCTGCGACAGAGATTTGATCAGCAGGCGCGTCATTTGCCAGCAGGTTCATAACGACGTCTTCGTATTCAATCTGTAATTGTGGAATGGTTTCATTAAGGATTTTAGCAATCTGATGCAGATTAAGTACGGTATCTTTGTTTTCAAGGATGCGGTCAGCGTTCGTTTTTACTGTTTCCCAACGTTGGGAAACACCTGTTTCCAGGGGCAAAGTTGACGCTGGCAGACTGGTTGCATTGTTGCCTTGCGTAATCAGGTTCAGTTTTTGCTCAAATTCGTTACGTGATTTTTTGAGCTGCTCGAACGCCGCAGGCTTGCCCGATGCAGCTTCAGTGGCATTCTTCGCAATTTCCTGAGAAAGTACCCTCAGATCACTCGCATGGGCACCATATTCCACATCGTAATTACTATTTCGGGTGATGAAAAATGAGATAGCAATTAGCGAAATCAATAACACAATAAGGGCGATACCCACGACAATTATTTGCGAGTTCGTACTTTGATCTGTGCTAAATTTTCCAGATATGATTTTCATTTCCTGGCTCCTGGCCTTACGATCTAATGTATGGATACACGTTATTATTTACTCAATCATATTGAGCGTTATTAAACGATTGCCGCCCTTACAAATTACCTGCAGAAGCAGTTAACCTGTTAATTTATTTATATGCGTAATAAATTCAGCTTCATCGTTAATTACTGTTTTAACACGCTGTACGTTGATACCTCAGGTAGCGGACAGCTCTGCCTTTTCTACCGCTCGATAATGTTATCGAACAGCTACTTCTAGAAATTGATTATTTTCGGTGACAGCAAAGGTATCAAATACATGCCACTTCCTATTATTTTTTTCATAAGAACCCTTAACAAAGGGCACAACACTTTTATGCAGGCTTTTTGCTGAGCTGGTTTTATAGCTGTCGGCCGCAAAATATTGCATACCGTGCACACTATCGACCACAAAGCCGCTTAGTATCTCTCCATGGTCAAAGATCAACACGCGTTTGTCTCGACTGTTGGATGAGCGGTGATTCAAATTAAAGAATAAACCCAGGTCCATAATGGGAAGCAATCTTCCCCGAACGTTTGCAACGCCCAGAAGCCAGTTTTTTACGCCGGGGATGCTGGTGAATTTGGGTAAATGAATGATCTCAGAAATTGAACCCATAGCGGCAACAAAGTAGTTGTCGGCTATGGTAAATCCAATACCGTTCCATAGCTCAACAACCTCTTCCTGTTCAGGTAGGCCGGAAGCGAACTGAATGCTTTTATTGGCAATGTCAGTCAGAACTTGGAATGGATTTGCTAAGCTAGAAACCATGAATAATGACAGTCCTACTTCAGTAACTCATTAATTGTTTTGATTAAGCTGCTTTCTGATACAGGTTTTACCAGGTAACCTTTGGCACCTTGTCTTGTGCCCCATACCCGATCTGTTTCCTGATCTTTGGTGGTCACGATGATTACCGGAATGTCAGCAGTTTCAGCGGCTCTTGTCAGTTGACGAGTGGCCTGAAAACCGTTTAATCCGGGCATCACAACATCCATCAAAATCAAATCAGGTTGCTCTGCGCGTGCAACGGCAACGCCATCGGCACCATTATCCGCGGTAATAACTTCATGATTGTTACTTTCAAGAATGCTTGAAATCTTGCGGATTTCTGTAGGTGAATCGTCGACGATTAAAATACGAGCCATAGTTCCTCCTGGCAATTAACTATTCGTTACATTGAGTTTGCCTGTTTGGCAATATCTCATGTTCATTGGTTTTAAAAGGGCAGCCGACATGGCAACCACTCTAGTGATTAGGCATATGATTACGAATAGTATTGAGTAATTCATCTTTGCTAAACGGTTTAGTTAAATATTGATCTGATCCAACAATTCGGCCTTTTGCTTTATCAAACAAGCCATCTTTACTGGAAAGCATGATCACGGGTGTTGCTTTGAAGGCACTATTATTTTTTATCAATGCGCATGTCTGATAGCCGTCTAGGCGAGGCATCATAATGTCGACGAAAATAATATCAGGATGTGTGTCTGCAATTTTTGCCAAGGCATCAAATCCATCCGTGGCTGTAATAACGGTACAGCCTACCTTTTTAAGCAATGTTTCTGCGGTTCGACGGATAGTCTTACTATCGTCGATGACCATTATTTTGAGGTTTTCGAAATTGTCTTCCATTATCTAGCAGCCTGGGGCACTTGAAGATTTACTCAACGTTTCAATTTGAAACGCGCTACATCATGATGTTTTTGGGACATCATTATTCCACTATAGACCAATATCTTAAAAGTGTTTATTAATATCAAATCACGATATCTTTCATAAACACCTATTATGTATAGTTTAAATACTAATGCTAAGAAAGAAATTGTTTTATATAAAATGTAATGAAAGTTAAACTAACGTAACTGGTTAAAATTGGTCTAAATCTCAAGTAAGATTAGTACACTTTTTTAAAATCGCAGGTTTTAAATGACAATTAATTTAGGAATTTTGATGGATCCCGTTCAGGGCATCAATATAAATAAGGATAGTTCCTTTGCGATGCTTCTGGCAGCCCAGAAAAAAGGCTGGAATATCTATTATATGGAGATGTCAGATCTATTCCTGGAGCAAGGTCAACCTAAAGCGCGATTGCGCAAGATTCATTTGATAAAAGATGAGCAAAAATGGTACGAGTTCAGTACAGATGAAACCCAGCCCCTGAGTATGCTGGATGTTATTCTGATGCGCAAAGATCCTCCTGTAGATGCTGAATACATTTATGCAACACATATTCTCGAACGTGCCGAAAAACAAGGTGTGCTGGTGGTAAACCGGCCACAAACACTGAGAGACTGTAATGAGAAGCTCTATGCTACAGCCTTTCCCCAGTGTTGTCCTGAAGGGCTTGTGTCCCGCGATTTGAACAGGCTTAAAGCTTTTTGCACAGCGTATGAAGATGTCATTTATAAGCCGCTGGATGGCATGGGCGGGGCATCTATTTTCAGGGTGAAAAAAGGCGATAGTAATTTAAGCGTGATTCTTGAGACGCTTACCGGGCATGGTAAACGACAAGTTATGGCACAGCGATATTTGCCGGAAATTACTCAGGGCGACAAGCGCATACTTATTATTGATGGAGTAGCTGTTCCCTACTGTCTGGCGCGGATCCCCGGCCAGGGAGAATCCAGAGGCAATCTGGCTGCTGGCGGACGCGGGCAGGCACAGCCCCTGACCGAGAGAGACTATTGGATTGTAGACCAGATCAAGTCGGACTTGCTGGCTCGTGGCCTTATGTTTGTGGGTATCGATGTCATTGGCGATTATTTAACTGAAATCAATATCACCAGCCCGACCTGTATTCAGGAAATTGACAAGGCATACAACCTGGATATTGCAGGTATGTTGATGACGGCCATTGAAAAACGGCTGCTTA
>JBFHPN010000094.1:0-7309 GCA_041592735.1 Oleiphilaceae bacterium
AAGAATTCGTAAGCGCACAAATCCAGGGAAGACTGAAACGATTTCAATACATCCATCGTGTTGGTGATGTCATTCAAACCCAGCACCAGCACGGTAAGATTTATTGGTTGTCGCGTTAAGCGCATGGTCGCTTCAGTGATAAAGCCCAAAGTACCCTCTGCCCCGATAAACAAGTGTCGTAAATCATAACCGGTATTGTTTTTCAGAAGATCCCTGTTTAATTCAAGAATTTCACCTGCGCCGGTGACAACCTTGAGGCCCAACACCCAGTCGCGACTCATGCCATATTTGATGACTTTAATACCGCCCGCATTGGTGGATAAATTACCACCCAGCTGGCTGGAACCGGCAGAGGCAAAATCAACCGGATAATAGAGGCCATTTTCTTCAGCAAAATTCTGTAACTGTTCGGTCACCACGCCCGCCTGGCAGCGAACGGCCTGATCACTGGCACTGAAGTCCAAAATGGTATTCATCAAGTCAAAGGACACCACTACTTCGCCATTAGTTGCCACAGCGCCAGCACTTAAACCTGTTCGCCCTCCTGAGGGCACCAGAGCAAACGACATTTCATTTGCCAGGCGCACAATCGCTTGCACTTCTTCAGTGGTTTTCGGGAACACAATAGCGGTGGGTTTGGGTGTGTAGATTTTCGTCCAATCCTTCCCGTGCGACTCCAGTGACTCTGGATCGGTTTTGATTTTACCCGCTTTTAAGACCTGATTTATTGCTTCAACGATTTGCTCTGGACTCGCCATACGAAATTTTCTTCCATCTATGCAGAAATTAATTAAGGTAATACTTTAAATAAACACCCTATCTTATTGTTTAATAATAACAATAAAACAGTTGAAATTTTTTGAACGACTAAAAAGCTGAATATGTTATCATACGCGACTTTTTCAGACACAATATCTTTAAATTTTATCTTACGGATACAATTTAAAACACACTCCCAAACTAGCGGTGAGAAGCTGAACGCCCCTTTCACCAAGAACTTAAAGGTTTTACGCAACTATGGCTACAACGTCTTTAGATAAAGATAAAATTCGTTTTTTGCTTTTAGAAGGTGTACATGAATCCGCAATCAAGACACTGAACAAAGCTGGCTATACCAATATTGAATACTTGAAAGGATCCTTAGGCCAGGAAGAGCTGATTGAAAAAATTGCAGATGCCCATTTTGTCGGGATACGTTCACGTACTCAGTTAACAGACGAAGTATTCGCGGCTGCCAAAAAATTAATCGCCGTCGGCTGTTTTTGCATCGGAACCAATCAAGTAGATCTTAAATCTGCCACGCGTCATGGTGTGGCGGTCTTCAATGCCCCTTACTCGAATACACGAAGTGTTGCCGAACTGGTTCTGGCTGAAGCCATTCTTTTATTACGCGGCGTGCCTGAAAAAAATGCCATGGCTCATCGCGGCGGCTGGTTAAAGTCGGCAACGGATAGCTATGAAATTCGTGGCAAGAAATTAGGTATTGTCGGCTATGGCAGCATTGGTAGCCAACTGAGCGTGTTAGCCGAAGGCCTGGGTATGAAAGTCTACTTCTATGACATCGTAGCTAAACTCCCTTTAGGAAATGCCAGCCAGGTAGATTCTATGGACGAATTATTAGCAATGTCCGATGTGATCAGCCTGCATGTACCAGAAACACAAGCAACACAAAACATGATGGGTGAAGCAGAGTTTGCCAAGATGAAGCCTGGTAGCGTGTTTATCAACGCTGCACGCGGAACCGTTGTCGATATTGATGCATTATGTGCCGCACTTGAAAGCAAGAAAATTCTGGGTGCCGCGGTTGATGTATTCCCTGTTGAGCCAAAATCTAATGATGAAGAGTTTGTATCGCCATTGCGTAAATTCGACAATGTCATACTGACGCCTCATGTTGGTGGCAGCACCATAGAAGCGCAAGCGAATATCGGTTTAGAAGTCGGCGATAAATTAGCGACTTACAGCGATACCGGTACCTCGATTACCTCGGTGAACTTTCCTGAAGTTGCCCTGCCGTCACATCCGAATGTGCACCGTATTTTGCATATTCATGAGAATAAACCAGGCGTTATGTCTGAAATCAACCAGGTATTGTCTGAGAATAACATCAACATTTTGGGCCAGTATTTACAAACCAATGAAGATGTTGGCTATGTTGTTGTTGATGTGAACAAAGAATGCAGCAGCCTGGCGAAAGATAAATTAAATTCTGTGAGCGGAACCATCCGTTGCCGTCTATTGTTCTAACAGACCCGGCATTAGCACTTGTCACTTGGTTTGAGTGACAAAACACCAAAGGTTTCCATTTTGTTTACCAAATGGAAACCTTTTTTGTATATATCTTCACCAAATTACAGCATCTTTTTAAGTTTCTTTTCATAAAAAACTGAAAAGCTAAACTATACTTTGAATCGATCAGGCGATTTCAATTCTGACTTTCAATGGTGTGTGCATCAATTAAGTCTTCCTTTTTGGATCGTATAGAAAAACTTAGCTTACTGGAGAATCCGATGGCTGAAGAAAAATTGTTAAGCGTCACCGAAGCAAGTGCAATACTCAACAAACCTGAAGTTACTGTGAAACGGTATGCCAGAGAAAGCCTGATCCCCTGTGTCAAAGTGGATGGTAACGTCATGTTCAGCGAAGCAGCTGTGCAAAAATATATGGAAATTGAAAAACGGCTTAAATAAGCCGCGCATTCCGGGGCTTGGGGCGATATCCATTAGGCCCCTTCTCCATTGATTTGCTTTCTTCAGCCTGCGCATCCTCACCCGTTGTTCCGGTGATAAGAGCCAGCACCTTAATTACCAGGCGAATCACCTATTGGCGTAAATAAGTGCGCTTTCAATAATTCTTTTATTGTTTCCGGAATTTGCTGACTTTTCTGGCTAGCGTGATCAAAGTAAACCATCACGGCTTTACCATTTGCAACTTGCTGCTGGTGTTGCCAGGCCTCATGATAGACCACAAACGATTTAGTACCGATCATCTCAATATATGTTTTTATCTCCAGTACCTCACCGTAATATATCTGCTTTAAGAAACTGACTTCTATTTTGGCGAGTATCAAGGACCATTCATCAACGGCAAGTGTAGGTGTAAAAAACTTGAAAATGGGCGTTCTTGCCTGTTCAAACCAGACAGGAAGCACCGTATTATTAATATGACCAAGGGCATCGGTTTCTGAGAAGCGAGGCTCTACTATCATTGAAAACATGCTGAAGTTTATTCCGGGTTAAATTTATGGTGTACGTGCTTATTATTGTTGTTGCAGCGATCATCCTACTTCCGGGTATATGGGTCAAGCGTACCATCAAAAAATACAGTGATGAAATCGCCGAACTGCCAGGCACAGGTGGAGAGTTCGCAGTGCACTTACTTAAAAAATTCAAGATAGATGGCGTAGAGGTCGAACAAGGCCTGGCCAATGGTGATCATTATTCGCCACATGAGAAGAAAATCAGACTCAGCCCGGATAATTTTCACGGGAAATCAATTAGCGCTGTTGCTATCGCGGCCCATGAAGTAGGCCATGCCATTCAATATCAGCGTCGTGAATCCATTGTTTTGTTAAGAGAAAGGCTAACACCGCTTGTCATCATCACCGAAAAGCTGGCGATGGGTTTGGTGGCCATTAGCCCGCTTTTGATGATTATTTTCAAGGTTCCTCAACTAGGGCTATTTGCCATTCTTGCATCCCTGATTACCTTGGGTTTATCTGTACTTTTTCAGTTCATTATTCTTCCCATGGAATGGGATGCCAGCTTCAATAAAGCGCTGCCTATCCTTGAACAAGGCGCGTATTTGAATGAAGAAGAATTGCCAGCCGCCAGAAAAATTCTGCGTGCAGCGGCCATGACCTATGTAGCCGCCACACTTTCGAGTATTCTGAATGTTTGGCGCTGGTTGCTGTTTATTCGTCGTTGAATCTAGGGTCAAAAATACTTCGCTTTTAACGATTTAAACTCTAGGCACCCTAACCTTTTATTAAAGACAAACACGCCGACACTATCGTATTTTCCGCCGCTCAAGGTTATTATCTTTGTCGTGATTATCCTAACCAGGTGAAACTCCCTCATGCATTCTTCATTAGTTGATGAACAAGGATTCCTGCTCGATATCTCCGACTGGAGCCCGGCGCTCGCTCGTGAGATTGCGCTTCAGGAAGGAATTGAACTCACTGAAGCGCACTGGGAAATTATTGATCTGTTACGCGAATTCTATCGTGAGTATGAACTTTCTCCCGCTATGCGTATTTTAGTTAAACAGGTTAAATCAAAATTCGGTGACGAAAAGGGTAATAGCCATTATTTACTTACTTTATTTCCGGGTAGCCCTGCTAAATTAGCGAGTAAAATTGCAGGCTTACCCAAACCTACGAACTGTCTCTAAGCCACAACTACGAAGAAATCTACATGACCGATATAAACATTCTACAAACCGATCCTGAACATCCTTTCGCTCAATATGTCAGAATTTTGGGAAAAGGAAAAAAAGGGAGCCGATCGCTTACCGAGGATGAGGCTTTTGATGCCATGAGGATGATTCTTAACAATCAAGTAGAAGAGGTGCAGCTAGGCGCGTTCTTGATGCTACTGAGAGTAAAAGAAGAATCTCCTGAAGAGTTAAGCGGGTTTGTCAAAGCAGTGAACCAGCATATCGACGCCTCATCCTCTTTACATGTTGATATCGACTGGTCCTCTTATGCGGGAAAAAGACGCCATTTACCCTGGTTTATTTTCAGTATTCTATTATTGACGCAGGCTGGCTATCGGGTTTTCATTCATGGCGCAAGCGGTCATACGCATAACCGCCTGTATACTGAGCACGTGTTGTCGGAACTGGGATTCACCTGTGCAAGCGACTGGTCGATGGTCGAAAAGCTGCTTGATGAGCAAGGTTTTGCCTATATGTCGTTATCACACATATCACCATGTCTGGCAGATATGATCAATTTGCGCAACATCCTTGGCTTAAGATCGCCTGTTCATTCCTTATCGCGCTTAATTAATCCTTTAAATGCACCCCTGGTTCTTCAAGGTATTTTTCACCCTCCCTATAGTAATCTGCATCAAGAGGCCGGGCGTTTACTTGGCTATCCGGCACTTGCTGTGATTAAAGGAGAAGGAGGCGAAATAGAACGAAACCCGGATGCAGGCGTTACCGTTCGATGGTCTGTTAATGGCGAAACAGGCGAAGATGAATGGCCAGCCTTTTTCGCTAAGCGCCATGTAAAGCCTCAGGAATTGTCGATTGCTCAGATGAGACAGGTTTGGCAAGGAGAGCTGGAAGATGAGTATGCCGTCGGAGCCATCCAAAGTACCTGCGCCTTTGCCTTGAAATACCTTAAGCCGGGTATCTCTCAGGATGAAGCACTTAATGAAGCGGCTGCTTTATGGGCACAAAGGGATCTGGCTCGATTAAATTAGGCTCGCCCTTCTCGCAAACGGGTAATTAACGGCGCTAACTGCGTTTGCAAAGGCGCCGAGGCTTTCAGGGAGTCTTTGTAAATGGGTTGCCGTACTTGATTAACACTTGCCGTTCGAACAGCCCGCTTGTTTTTATGGAACTCGAAACAGGCGGATTCGGGCTCCAACCCACAATAGGCAAGAAGCTGACTGATTTCAGTCTCGGAATCAGCAACCATCTTTTCATAATTCGCTTCGTATATTTGCTCTGCAAATAATGTATCCCAATGGTTCATTAATTGACGGTATTCTAAAAAATACTGAGCCAGTTCTTCCAGATTATTGGTGTAGGCAGGGCTGCCACTGAAATTCTGTTTATAGATGGAATAACAGGTTTCTATTGGGTCACGCGTACAGTGAATAATTTTTGCTTTTGGGAGTGCCAGCGCAATTAAACCCAGAAACATAAAGTTATAGGGCATTTTATCGGTAAAGAAAACAGCTTGCTGGCGCGCGCGTACCGAGGACACATAGCGTTGTGCAGCCAATAAACAATGCTCAACTTTGTCTGCAAGAGATGTTTGCGGGTCTAATATTAAAGCGTGATTTTCAACACTTTGGCGTAAATCGAGGATTTCACCTTCTGCGCCCACCATGCTGTGACTGGCGAGTATTTGCTCAATTAAGGTAGTTCCGGAACGTGGCATGCCTAAAATAAAAATGGGGGATGCATCGGCCAGACCTTTACCGTCGAAAGCCGCTTTTAATGCTTCGTTGAAGGTAGACGCCAGGGTGTTAAATTGTTGGCGGGTCTGTTCATGTGAATAACGCACCGACGCTCTGTTAATGTCGTTGCCAAGTTTCAGATAATCAAATGCTTTTTCCACTTGCTTAGACTGATCGTAATATAGCGATACCACATAAGCCAGATTCATTTTGATCTGCGGAGCCAGGCCAGGCCCCTTTAAGCGCTGCTCCAGTTGCGGAATCAACTCATCAAGCAAAGGCTCTTTCTTACCCTTCCCATAAATAAGTAAATTTCTGACCACGGCTAGTTGCCCGGGATTTAATTTAAGCGCTTTCTGGAACGACTTATAACCTTTTTCTGTATCGCCTAAACGGCTTAATGCCAAACCTTTCAAGTTATAGGCATTAGCATTATTCGGGGATTTTTTAATCAACTCTTTGGTCAACTCTAATGCTTTTGCTTCCTGGTGATTACCAATCAGAACGCCGGCCAGTTGCTCTGCAATCACCAAATCATCCGGTTTAAGCTGCCGTAACTGGGTTAGCCATTCTTCTGCCAGCATGTTCTCTGCCAGAAGGGTTGAAATGGCCACCCCCAGCGATAACAGTTCAGCATGATTGGGTACGCGGGTAATCGCTTCCCGGATAAAAGGCAGGGCTTCTGCACTTCGTTGGGTTTGATGCAATAAAGTCGCTAATCGGGCCTGAATCAGTGGATTCTGAGGGTCTTGTTTGAGTAAGGCCTGATAACCGGCCTCTGCTTCGGCAAATTTCCCCTGTCGATGGAAATGTTCTGCTTGTTCAAGCTGAGCTTGCATAAGAAAGATCTTGTTTTAATTGAGTAATAAATTATTTATCAACTACGACTGATCGCTAATTTGTTGATGATCACCGGAGTATTGTGTTTATCTGAAGATACTACTTTGTACTGCTTCGAGGCTTCGCATATTGCGGTATAAATGGCCTCGCGTATCTTCCAGTAAAACACTAAATTCATGATACTTATTTATTCGCATGATATCATCCAGAAAACCTATCATGCGTTGCAGAATATTAGGCAGACCTTTCAAAATAAGATCTACATCACGTGCAACAGAACAGGCATCGATTTGATCCTGAGCAGTGAGCTGTGCAAACAAACCAGGGTCAAATAT
>JBFHPN010000095.1:0-7292 GCA_041592735.1 Oleiphilaceae bacterium
CAATGACCCGCTGAAACAACGTTTTTGGTTAGCCAAGCAAATTCAAAGAGTGGATGAACTCGGTAATCGAGCCGATGACAGAATGCGTTATCTGGCCGCTTCTGCCTCTAGTATTTTGGCGAATGATGCCTTTATTCAATACAAGTCGATTCGTTTAACATTGCCGCTCGAAGCCAGTCTGGAGAAAAAAACCAAGGCTCTGGAAAAAGCTATGAAAGCCTATCAGCGTACTGCATCTTATGGAATCTCCGTCTTTTCGACAGAGGCTGGATACCGCATGGCCGAATTATATTCAATACTGAGCCAGGCCTTAATGGAGTCCGACCGGCCCGACGATTTAAATGAATTGGAACTGGAGCAATACGAAATTCTTCTGGAAGAGCAAGTCTTTCCGTTTGAGGATAATGCGATAGATATTCATGAACAAAATGCCAGCCGAGCCTGGGCGGGTGTCTATGATGATTGGATTAAAAAGAGTTTTAAAGAATTGCGTCGCCTGTTACCTGGCCGTTATGCAAAGGATGAAGTGAGCCTGGGAGGTGTTGATGCGCTTGAATAATGGTATTTATCTTTTCTTATGTTTGACGCTCGCCGCGTGCTCTAGCCACAAAACCCAAGAGCAACCCGAGTCAGCGCAAACGGCCCAGATCCAGGCAGAAGCGCTTGCCCTTCAGGCACAGGAAGCGAAACAACGCTTTTCTTCAGCATTATCTGTGCTGCGGCAAACAGACGCGAGTGAAGCCCAATTGCGCGAGGCGCAGCAGCAATTCATGGCGCTTTATCAGAGCAACCCACGCTATCTCGGTGCCTTGATCAATGCTGCCGATATCAGTTTTCGTTTAAAAGAAGTCGAACAGGCCGAAACGCGCTATCAGCAGGTTCTTAGCTCGCTAAGCCAACCTCCTGAACAGGAAGATCGGCCTGCAGATATGAAATCTGATCAGGCAGAGCGTCCATTTGAGATGACATCATCGCAGCTTGACTTTAAGGTGCACGCGCTTAATCAATTGGGTTTGATGGCGCGTGAGCAAGGCAAATTTGACGATGCCGAACGCTATTATCGCGAGGCGCTACATGTGCAGCCTGATAATAAAGTTGTTATACGTAATCTGGCGATCCTCTTGGATTTGTATCGTGGAAAGCTGGCAGAGGCTTTAGCCCTCTATGAACAGTATCAGTCTTCACTGGATGAACCGGATAGCCAAATAAAAGATTGGATTTTTGATGTACGCAATCGTTTACCAGAGGAAGCATCGAATGAATAAAATACTGGCTGCGACCTTGAATGTTTGTTTGATCTTGAGCCTTGCCTGCCAGGCAGAGGAGGGTTCGACCCCGCCAACTGAAAAAATTATTACCCTTGAAGCCGCTACCATTCGAGGTAATCAGGAGCTGCCAACGGTGTTATATCTGATTCCCTGGCAAGCACCTGAGATAAAAAAGCTGGCTGCGAATCAAACGATTCAACTTACCGACCGCCCACTGGAGCCTATAGAGCGTTATAGTTTTCAGCGGCGTATCGGCTATCATAAGCTCTTTAAAAGCGATCAAAGCCCAGACTAAAACCCGCCCCACAACGTTGTTAATCCACTATTTCTTGCGCGCTTTGCTCTGTAATCTGCAGGGCATCACAACTTTTTTGTGCGCTATTTAACACCGTCACATATCGCTACAAATCATTTCAGGATCTAACCCCTTTTTGGTATTAACCCAACTACAATTTTCACAATTGTTGTGATTTCAAATCTTTCTTTCTATTAATAACAGGCGTTGATTCAGCGACGTCTAAGCAGGAGTAAGCCGGTATGTTAGACACTATGATTCGCTTTTTTCAGGAAGGTGGTTTTTTCATGTATCCGATTTCCATTATCTTGGTGATTGGTTTAATCATTGCGATAGAGCGTTATGCCTATCTTGCTTTGGCCAAGCGTAGCAATCGTCAGGATTTTAATGCCTTGCATAAGCTGATCAGCAGCCGGGATTTTAAAGGGGCGCTAAAATTTGCGGCTGAATCAAAAAGTGCCATGGCAAACATGATTGGCGCTGGTTTGGTGCGTTTAGGCCGACGCCAGCCACGAGAAGAAATCGAATATGCCATGGAAGAGGGCTTACTGGAAACCATGCCACGTCTTGAAAAACGGACTCAATATCTGGCGACACTGGCAAACGTCTCAACTCTTTTAGGCCTGTTAGGTACCATCATCGGCTTGATTGCTGCGTTTACAGCGGTTGCCTCTGCAGACCCTGCACAAAAAGCCAGCCTGCTATCACAAAGTATCTCAGTTGCCATGAATACCACCGCATTTGGTTTGATCGCAGCGATCCCCTTGCTCTTGGTGCATTCCATTCTGCAAACCAAAACCAATGAAATCGTGGACAGTTTCGAAATGGCCGGTATTAAAGTGATGAACCTGTTAAGCGACCGAAGCCCTGCCGAACAAGCACCTGCAGCAGCTGCCAAGCCTCAGCGTCCGCAGCAAAACAGCGCAGGCATGCAAGCCGCACCGGCAATGTAAGCCATTACTTTAGCTAACACGTTTAATTCACAGGGTAAGAGGAAGTCGGATCATGAAACGCAAACATCGACGGTTGAAACATGAAGCAGATCTGGACATCACCGCGTTTATGAATCTGATGATCGTCTTGGTGCCTATTTTGCTTATCAATATGATATTTGCGCACACCAGTGTTCTGGAATTGAATTTCCCGACTCAAAACACACAGGAAAGCGTTGAAGATGAATTGATCCAGTTACAGGTGATGATCTTACCCGAGAAGCTGGTGGTGGCCGACAATAAAGGTGGTGTCATCAAGCAAATCGATTCAATCAATGCAAACTACGATTATGCAACACTGGGCGAGGTTATGAAGGAACTGAAATCACGTATCCCCGAGAAGCAGGATATAACCATCATGGCCATGAAAAAAACCTCTTATCAGACGCTGGTATCGGTGATGGATAAGGTGCGTTCCTATCCAGCCGTGGTCGCAGGGAGTGTGGTGCATGCCGAGTTATTCCCGGAAATTTCAATTGCCGATGCTCCGGAGCAGATACAAATTGATGCTCAGGAAGAAGTGGTACTCATGCCATCTGATAAAAACGAAGTCACGTCTGCGATGATGGATAAGGTGAAATCATGAAAACCTCTGCAAAAGCCAAACGAATCGAACGCCACCAACAGCGTGGTAAGCAGCACAGCAAACTTAATCTGGTCTCATTGATGGATATCTTTACCATACTGGTTTTTTTCTTAATGGTGAATTCGTCCTCAGATGTACAGGTTCTAAATCAGGATAATGCCATTAAATTACCTGTTTCCAGTGCCGATCAGATGCCCAAAGATGCGCTCTCTCTGGCTATTACAGCGCAGGACATACTGGTCAGCGGGCGATCAATATTATCGGTTGCCGATATGAATGCCTTTGCGGGTGACGTAGAACCCTTGTTGAAAGCTGAACTCGATTACCAGGCATCCAAATCAGCATTGCCTGATACAGCTGAAGGGCGCCCGATTACCATTTTGGCAGATCAGGCCTTGCCCTATGAACTACTTAAAAAAATCATGGCGACTTGTGTTGAATCAGGTTATGCCAGTATTTCCCTGGCAGTTAGCAATGCAACCCAAGGACAGGAGGCTTAACCGTGAGCTTTAATCAATATGGTTTACCTTGGAATCAAGAAGCCGGTGAGCGTAAGCGACTTATTACCGTTATCTCTGCTGTGGTTCCGGTTTTTTTGATGATCGCCGTATACGTCACCTGGGTGACACTGCCTGAGCAGGATCGCCAAACCCTGGAAAAATTGCCGCCCCAACTGGCTAAAGTGATTCTGAAAAAGAACCCGCCCAAACCCGAACCTAAGGTGCAAAAGAAGCCGGAAATTGAATTACCCAAACCTGAGCCTAAAGTGGCGGAAAAACCTGAACCCGTTAAACCGGTAGAACCACCTAAGCCAAGAATTGTTAAAGAGAAAAAAGTTGAACCAAAACCAGAACAGATTCAACTGGCGCGTGAAAAAGCAAAAAATTCAGGGCTATTGGCAATGAGCCAGAAGTTATCCAACCTGAGTGCGATGGCCGAAAGCGTCAAACTGGATACACCTAAAACAATTTCAGCCAAGCCCATTGCCCGTAAAGTGGATGATAAACTCGTAGCCAGTGCTACCGCCACACGCAGTGCAGGGGTGCAAGAGGCCAATCTAACGCAGGAAACCAAAAGTATAAGCCTGGCCTCGCGTCAAGCGGTCGAGATCGAAGAAACAGAAGCGTTGGCTATTCAGGTCGAAGCGGCAGAACTCGAAGCAAAACGTCTTGTTGCCCAGCGTACTCGTGAGGATATCCGTCGCACAATGGATGCCAACAAAGCTGCCATCAACAGTATTTATAACCGTGAATTGCGCAAGAAACCTTCACTCAAAGGGGCCTTTACCGCGCAGCTTGTTGTAGAACCGGATGGACAGGTAACCAGTTGTGTCACAACAGATTCCACCCTGAACGAACCCGGTCTTGAAGATAAAATCTGTAAGCGCCTCCGTTTAGTAAACTTCGGCCAGAAGCCAGGCGTCGCTACCGCCACCATCAACTATCCAATCGAATTGTTCCCGGGTTAATGCCGGGAACAATTGAAGCGTATTACGTTTTCTGGAGAATCACCTTAAACAGCTAAATAGTTAGAGCTTATTTCCTGCAGAGGGGAGGGTTTATGGATATGGTAGCCTTGCGTGAAATCCACCCCCATTTCTTTTAGTAGTTCCAGGGTTTCATGGTTTTCTACAAATTCCGCGACGGTTTTGATGCCGATCACCTGGGCAACATTGGCAATCGATTCTACCATGGAGCGGTCGATGGCATCCCGGGTGATATTGCGAATGAAGCTGCCGTCTATTTTGACAGCATCAACCTTAAGATTTTTTAGGTATGAATAAGACGAGAAACCACTGCCAAAATCATCCAGAGCAAATTTGACACCGCGCAGTTTTAATCGGCTGATAAATGCATTGGTTTTACTTAAACTTCTTACGGCGGTACTTTCAGTGATCTCCAGGCAGATTTTTTCGGTGGGCACCTGGTAGCGCTCAAACATCTCTTCCATAAAATCCGGGAATTCCAGATCACCCAGGGTTTGTCCGCTCAGGTTAATATTGACCTGAACGAGTTTTTTTCGTTCTTCAGGGTTTTCAGAGAGCCATTTGAAATAGTTTTCTACCACCCATTTATCCACTTCGACAATGGCATTGTAGCGTTCAGCTGCGGCCAGGAAGGCTCCGGGAGGTACGACTTCATCGTCTTTCAGCATGCGCACCAGAATCTCGTAGCGCTCGCCAATTTGCGGTTGACCTGCCGAGGTAATAAATTGTTTGTATAGCACTAACTGGTCCTGCTTGATGGCTTCTTTTAGAAAAGCGACCTGACGCATTTCAGTTTGTCTTTGCATTACTTCATTACTTTTCGGGCTATGAACCATGATGCAATTTCGCCCGGCATCTTTAGCACCATAACAGGCGGTATCTGCCAGGCTGAATATCTCTTCAATGGAGGGATGATCGTGAGTGATCGGAACAATGCCAATGCTCGCGCCAACGGTGAAGGTTTTTCCTTCCCAGTTGAAACGGTAGTCGGCAATTTTGCGGCGCAGGATATTAGCGACTTGCTCTGCCTTATCAAGCGGGCAGCGCTCAAGTAGAATCGCAAATTCGTCTCCTCCGAGGCGAGCAATGGAATCGCGTGTACGAGCGTTTTCTTTCAGTACCTGACTAAGGCATTTCAGCAGTTCATCACCGGCGCGATGGCCACTTGTATCGTTGACAATTTTAAACTGATCCAGATCCAGAAATAACAAACAGTGGCTAATATGCTGTGTTTGAAAATTACTTAGGGCATCCTGCAAACGGTTTTCAAATTCTGAACGATTGATAAGGCCGGTTAAGGAATCGTGTTTCGCCAGATACTCCAGTTTTTGTTCACTCAGTTTTTTGTCGGTAATATCGACGATAGAACCTTCGATAATATTCGTATCACCTTCTGAATAGGCGATGCGGGCATGAATGGATGCCCAGAAAATATGTCCGGCGATGTTTTTGCACTCCGCTTCATAGCCAAAGAGATAGCCTTTTTCCTCTAGCTTATCCAGCAGTTCATAGCGGTTTTCGGCTGCATATGGAATGGTTTCAAGCACGTTTATTGTTGAGGATTTAAGGTGGGCAACCGAGTCGGCCCCCATTAGGGCAGCAAAGGCCGGGTTGCAATCCAGCAGCTTGCCTTGGGAGTCCATCTGGAACATGCCTTCGAGTGCGCGTTCATACACTTCGCGATACTTTTCAAGGTTATTTATCGCTGTAAACTGTGCCAGTTCCTTATCTATCCGTTCACGGTTAATACGGTCAGCCAGTGCAAAACTCAGTAAGGACACCACACAAATAGCACCAATGTGGATGGCATTTTCGGTGAAAAAACTGGTGGGCAAAATGCGCAGTTTCGCAAACACGATCACCGCTATGGCAAACATGAAGGTGGTGAAGGCAATAGTGTAATAGCGGGCTGGCTTAAAACCGGTTTGCCAGAGATAAATGCCCGCAATGTAGCCTAACAGAGGGGCCACCAAGCTGTAGGCCAGGGTCACCAGAATCATCACATTGTAGGGTAATACTGTAGCAAGCAGAACGTTAATACAGCCAATGGCTGATAAAACAGTAAACCATTTATAGGCAAGAGGAAGGCTGGTTTTCACCGATAAAAAATTTCGGCTGAACATGAGAAGTGCCGCCAGTGCAAAATTGGCGGATACCATGATGGCGATTTCATTCCAGAATATAAAGTTTGGCCAGAAAACCTGGTAACCAATACCGGTCAGCGCGGCTTCAAAAAGAATATAACCCGACAGGCAGATGCTGAAAAACAGGTAACTGCTATCTCTGACGGATAAAAACAAAAACAGGTTGTATAAGGCCATGATGGCAATAATGCCCATCACTGAGCCGAAGAACAGTGATTTGGATTGCACTGCGCTGTTATAGGTTAAGGGTTGCCAAAGGGTCAGCGGGATTTGCATGGCAGAGGCGGTTGCAACCTTAATCAACACGCTAACCTTAGTGTGGCTGTTTAAATGGATAGGAAAAACGAAATTTGCATGGTCCACAGCGCGCTCATTGAATTGAAAGTGATCACCCGTCTGGATCTGTTCGAGAACGGTATTGGATTCAGGGTCCAGTAGATAAAACTGGATGTTATCCAAAAGGGGATAGCCGATTTCCAGGAGAAAATGCTGAGCACTTTCCATGTCATTTTCAATCTCAA
>JBFHPN010000096.1:0-7288 GCA_041592735.1 Oleiphilaceae bacterium
CAGGCATTGATGAAACAGCATTTTGTGCCCGCACCTGTATCCCCTTTTGGACAGCCCTGCACTGAGGGGGATCTGCACGCACTGAAAACAGCATTAGAGGCGCATCATCAAACTGTTGCCGCCATTATTCTTGAACCCATCGTTCAAGGGGCCGGAGGCATGCGCTTCTACGCCGCCGATTATCTCCGTAAGGCGCGTGCGCTGGCAGATGAATATAATGTGTTATTGATATTTGATGAAATTGCCACGGGTTTCGGCAGAACAGGCAAACTGTTTGCCTGTGAGCATGCCGACCTAAGCCCGGATATTTTATGTTTAGGCAAAGCGCTGACCGGCGGCTACATGACCATGGCAGCAACGCTCACAACACGCAAGGTCAGCGAGGTGATCAGCCAAGGCAACCCCGGTGTATTCATGCATGGGCCAACCTTTATGGCAAACCCTCTGGCATGCGCCGTGGCCAATGCCAGCATAGAAGTACTGACCAATTCACCCTGGCAACTGCAGATCAATCAGATCGAGGCAGGCTTGAGCAAACACCTGGCTCCCTGTGCAAGTCTGTCGACAGTGAAAGATGTCAGGGTTCTGGGTGCTATCGGCGTTGTGGAATTACACGAAGCTGTTGATATGGCATCCATCCAGGGGCGCTTTGTTGAACAAGGCGTCTGGGTCAGGCCATTTGGGAAACTCGTTTATGTCATGCCACCCTATATCATCTCAGAGGATGAACTGGAAACACTCTGCAAGGCAATCTATTTTGTCATTAAACACTATCATCAACCGATGGTTTAAGCACTATTGCCAAGCACGGCATACTTACCTGTGAATTCCGCACAAAGTTTGCCCTGCTGGTCGTTCACTTGCGCATGCACATTAAACACAGCTTTTGCTTTGGATGCATAACTCAACCGGGCTTTTTCCAAGAGCTCCGGCTCCGGACAAAATGCCCGGGCAACTAAGCGTGAGGTTAAGGGTCGCAAATAATTTATTTCACCTTTTGCGACCACAATATCCCCCTTCAAGCCCAATTCTCTGGCTTTCAGGTCTGTCATACCCCAGGCAGCAATCACACAGAGGTTATAGAGGCTGCCACCAAAAGCCGTTCCCTTATCGTTGATATTTAATTCAAGGGGTGCCGAAACCTGTAAACATTGGCCGTCATAATCATCAATAACAACGCCTGCCGCACGTGCCAGCGGTAAATGCTCACTTAGAAAGCATTCCAGGTCCCGGGCCAGTTGCTTAAGTTCAATCTGAGCTTCATTCATGTATATTTCCTTTATGAAAGCCTAAAAAAAAGGAGACATACTGTCTCCTTTTTTATTCACTACTAACAGCGATGCTTATTCAGCAGCCGCAACTTCTTCGATATCTTTCATACTCAATTTGATTCGGCCACGATTATCAACATCCAAGACCTTCACTTTCACCATCTGACCTTCTTTTAAGACGTCAGTGACTTTCTCAACGCGTTCATTTGAGATTTGAGAGATATGAACCAAACCGTCTTTACCCGGCAAGATATTAACAAATGCACCGAAGTCGACAATTCGCTCAACTTTACCGGTATAAACCTGTCCAATCTCAGCTTCAGCCGTGATACCCAGGATACGGTTAATAGCGGCTTTAGCGCTGTCGTTGTCACTACCGTATACTTTGATAGAACCATCATCTTCGATATCGATAGCGGCACCGGTTTCTTCAGTAATCTGACGAATCGTTGCACCACCTTTACCGATAACATCACGAATCTTATCGGGATGAACCTTCATGGTCAGCATCGCAGGCGCTTTGTCTGATAAAGACGCACGTGGTTCTGCCAATACCTTGTTCATTTCACCCAGGATATGAATACGCGCATCATGTGCCTGACGCAGCGCGATATCCATAATTTCTTCGGTGATCCCTTCGATCTTGATATCCATCTGCAGGGCAGTAATACCTTCATCGGTACCTGCTACTTTAAAGTCCATATCACCCAGATGATCTTCGTCACCGAGGATATCCGTTAACACCGCAAATTCATTATTTTCTTTCACCAGGCCCATGGCAATACCCGCAACCGGTGCAGCAAGTGGTACACCTGCATCCATCAGTGCCAAGCTGCTGCCGCAGACGCTAGCCATTGAGCTGGAGCCGTTTGACTCGGTAATTTCAGAGACACAACGAACCGCATAAGGAAACTCTTCGATCGTAGGCATAAGCGCCTGAACACCACGCATCGCCAATTTACCATGACCAATTTCTCTTCGGCCAGGAGGGCCCATACGACCGCACTCACCCACTGAATAAGGGGGGAAGTTATAGTTAAACATAAAGCTTTCTTTATATTCACCTTGCAATGCGTCAACAATTTGCGCATCGCGGGCTGTGCCTAGCGTGGTCGTGACCAGAGCCTGGGTTTCACCACGGGTAAACAAAGCGGAACCATGGGTATTAGGCAGCACACCGACTTCAACACGAATAGGACGTACCGTTTTATTATCACGGCCATCAATTCGGGCTTCACCGGCAATGATCTTGCCTCTGACAACCTGCTTTTCAATTTTTGAAAAATAGCTTTTCACTTCTTCAGCAGAAGGGGCACCTTCTTGCTCGGTAGCAAATTTTTCAACTGCAGCGGCTTTCAATTCACCTACGGCATTGTAACGCGCCATTTTATCACTGACCGCATACGCAGATCGGATACCTTCTGCATACGCTTCAAACAAGGCATTGGCTAACACTGTATTTTCTGAAGGTGGCTGCCAATCCCATTTTTCAGCACCGACTTCTGCGGCAAATTCTTTAACAGCAGAGACAACTACCTGCATTTCCTGATGTGCAAATAATACCGCACCCAGCATTTCATCTTCGGTCAATTCCTTGGCTTCAGATTCAACCATCAACACAGCATCGGCAGTACCAGCGACAACCATGTTCAGCAATGAATCCTTAAGATAACTGAAGGTAGGGTTCAGTACATAACCTTCTTCATCAGTAAAGCCCACTCGTGCCGCACCGATAGGTCCGTTGAACGGTACACCGGAAATTGCCAGCGCAGCGGAAGTACCGATCATCGCTGCAATATCAGGGTCCTGATTTTTATTGGCAGACATAACCTGACATACAACCTGGACTTCGTTCATAAAACCGTTCGGAAACAGGGGTCTGATAGGTCTGTCAATCAAACGGGAAGTCAGCGTTTCTTTTTCAGAAGGACGTGTCTCACGCTTGATATAACCACCCGGAATCTTTCCTACCGCATATTGTCTTTCCTGATAGTGGACAGACAAGGGGAAAAAATCCTGGCCGGGAGACGTTTGTTTTGCAGCGGTCACTGCAACCAGTACCACGGTATCATCGAGCGTAACCAGAACGGAACCAGCCGCCTGACGTGCAATTCTACCTGTTTCCAGAGTTACTTCTGATTGACCATACTTAAATTTTTTAATAACCGGATTCACATCGGCTCCTTTTGCGTTTAAATCATTCTTTTCGCAATCGGGCAAACACTAAAGCTTTATCTCTCAGCACACTAATCACTGCAAAGCATTCTTTTCAAGATACTCGAAGAGACTGTTGCATTCAGAGCGCTCAGACATAAAACTTTATGACTGCCTTACTACGATAAAAAATAAATATATTAATGTTAAAAGTTATCAGATATTCATTTTGTTATATCAAAACATCCCTGATATTTATAACTGTCCATAAAAAAATAACCGGCGTATCTATCTTTCAAGATAAGCCGGCCTTTTAGATCATTCTGACCAAGCTTTCCTTAGGTCAATCATGTTCTGCTTACGATAATCAGCGACGCAGATTCAGTCTGCCGATCAGCTCAAGATAGCGACCGCCATCTTTTCGCTTCAAGTAATCCAGCAATTTACGGCGCTGATTTACCATGCGGATCAAACCACGACGTGAGTGGTGATCATGCTTGTTCCCTTTGAAGTGATCCTGTAACTTGTTGATATTGTGCGTCAACAAGGCAACCTGAACTTCTGGTGAACCGGTATCACCTGCACCACGCTGATAATCAGCAACAACTTGCGCTTTTTCCTGGGCATTAAGAGCCATCGTATTTTCCTCAATATGCTAGTGAATAAAACAACACCGACCGCGCATATTTACAGCCAGTGAGTTGATTAATCCTGTTCGAATGTAACCAGACGCTTTGGTTGTAAAACCGAACCCGCCTGATATTCTGCTACACCAAGAAAACGCTCCCCAGTCGCATCATAAACTGAGACAAGTGCGTCGTTCTCGCATAGCACATTTTCCGAGGGCGATATTTTAACCGCTTGTCCTTGTAATATCGAGCTTACATTGTCATTTTTTAGGTATATTTTCGTAAAATCGCGCAACAAACAGTCAGTTGGGCGCAAAAAAGCATCTAAAGCCTGGAATTGGTGCTGATATGAAGAAGCCTCTTCTGCGATTTCCGAAAAGCCAAGCTTAGGAGATAAGGCTTCCAACTGCTCAACGGTGACTGTATCCGTCAGCTCAAAATGGCCGGCCTTAAATCTGCGCAACATAGATACATGCGCGCCACAACCTAATTCACGCCCAATATCTTCAACCAATGTACGGATATAAGTCCCCTTGGAACAGACGACTCGCAAGTCCAGCTCATCGTCACGCTGTGCAATCAATTCAAGATTATAAATGGTGATTGGCCTGGCTTCACGATCAACGGTCACACCTTGCCTGGCATATTCATACAAAGGCTTACCCTGATACTTGAGCGCCGAATACATGGTAGGCACCTGATTTATCGGGCCTCTGAAGCGCGCCAGAACAGCTTCAATATCTGAAGCAGAGAAAGCGGGGACCTCACAACGCGCCACGCACTCACCTTCGCTGTCACTGGTGGTGCGGATATCACCTAACTTGGCAGTTGTCACATAACCTTTATCAGCATCTAGCAAATAGCGGGAAAACTTAGTTGCCTCACCCAGACAAATCGGTAAAACACCTGTTGCTAAAGGATCAAGACTACCAGTATGCCCGGCTTTTTGTGCAGCAAATAATCGTCTGACTTTTTGCAGGGCATAATTTGAGGTCATACCCTGGGGTTTGTCGAGCAAGACAACACCACTGATCGCCCGCCCTTTTCTTTTACGCGCCAAAACTGCCAACCTTACTTGTCTGTCACCGCTGAATCATCACGATCGACATCTTCAGAAGGCTCATCATGCGATAAATCTGCATCTTTTTGACGAGCATCTCTTATTAATCTGTCCAATTGTCGCCCTCGCTTAACGGAGGCATCAAAATGGAATCGCAATTGCGGAATCGTCCTCAATTTAATCATTCGGCTTAGCTCACTTCTGAGAAAACCGGCAGCACCATTGAGAACTTTAATCGTTTCCTTTACCTGTTGGGAATCTGCATCCAGATCCTCAACCGTCAGCAAGGTGACATAGACATTGGCATAACCCAGATCACGGGAAACTTCCACTTGATTAACGGTAATCATGCCAACACGAGGATCTTTCAGAGAAGATCTGATCAATTCTGAAAGATCTCGCTGCATTTGATCCGCAATACGATCTGTACGTTTAAAATCACTGGCCATCAATTATTTGTCCAAAGTACGCACAACGGAGATTTTGTCAAAGACTTCGATCTTGTCGCCTACTTTAACATCGTAATTTTTCACACCGATACCACATTCAGTACCAGAGCGAACTTCGTTAACATCATCCTTGAAGCGTCTTAAGGACTCCAGCTCACCTTCAAAAATCACGATATTCTCACGCAGAACCCGGATTTTCTTGTTACGGTAAATGGTCCCCTCAAGTACCAGACAGCCTGCAACCTGACCAAATTTAGGCGACTTAAAGGTTTCACGTACTTCCGCAATACCCACAATTTCTTCTCTGAATTGTGGCGCAAGCATACCTGTCAAGGCTTGTTTCACATGGTCGATAATGTCATAGATAACGCTATAGTAGCGCAGATCCAGACCTTCCTCTTCAATGATCTTGCGCGCAGACGCATCGGCACGTACGTTGAAACCGACAATAACCGCATTCGTGGTCAGTGCAAGATTCGCATCCGTACCGGTAATACCACCGACACCGCTGCCGACGATCTTCACCTGAACTTCATTGTTACCAATTTCTGCCAGAGAGGCTGTCAAGGCTTCCAAAGAACCACGCACATCCGTTTTCAATACGATATTCAAAGTACGTACTTCACCCTGGCCCATATTCTCAAACATGTTTTCAAGCTTAGAGGCTTGTTGGCGCTGCAAGCGGTCTTTACGACTTTTCGCTTCACGGAACTCGGCGACTTCTCTTGCCTTGCGTTCGTTCTCGACTACAACAAACTCATCACCCGCTTCTGGCGTTCCATTCAAACCCAGGATCTCAACAGGAATAGAAGGCCCCGCATCTTTAATGGTATGACCATTTTCATCAAGCATGGCTCGAACGCGACCATAACATTGGCCCGCTATAACGATGTCGCCGTTGCGCAAGGTACCGTTCTGTACCAGAACTGTTGCGACCGCACCCCGTCCTTTATCCAGACTGGATTCAACCACCACACCCTTAGCAGGCACATTTTTCGCCGCCGTCAGCTCGAGAATCTCGGCCTGCAACAAAATGGCATCCAATAAGGAATCAATCCCCTCACCCGTATGAGCGGAAACATTCACAAACTGCGTATCACCACCCCAATCTTCAGGGATTACATTTTTGGTGGCCAATTCGTTTTTAACGCGATCCGGATCGGCATCTTCTTTATCAATTTTGTTAATCGCGACAACAATAGGCATCCCCGCAGAACGAGCATGCTGTATCGCTTCTTCAGTTTGCGGCATCATACCGTCATCCGCCGCGACCACCAGTATGACGATATCGGTACTTCTTGCTCCACGCGCACGCATGGCGGTAAATGCAGCATGTCCGGGCGTATCCAGGAAGGTAATCATGCCATGTCCGGTTTCAACATGATACGCACCAATATGCTGGGTAATCCCGCCTGACTCACCTGCAGCCACTTTCGCTTTACGAATATAATCGAGTAATGATGTTTTACCGTGATCTACGTGACCCATCACACTCACCACCGGGGCACGAGGGGTTTGTTCACCTTCATAATCGATACTTTCAAGCATCTCGGTTTCTATGGCATCCTCCTGAACCAGTCTGACCTTATGGCCCAACTCCTCAGTAACCAAGGCAGCCGTTTCCTGATCGATTGCCTGATTTACCGTTGCCATTACTCCCATACCCATCAAACATTTGATGACTGCAGAGCTTTTTAAAGACATTTTATCCGCAAGTTCGCTGAC
>JBFHPN010000097.1:0-7286 GCA_041592735.1 Oleiphilaceae bacterium
CCCTGATGTGTTGGCGATTCATGAAGGTAAAATAGATATTGAGTTTCTGGATTATGATTGGCGACTTAATGCACAGTAAACAGGTGTCGCATAGGCGCACTACATGAACGTATCGGTAATTGTTCCCATGCTTAATGAGTCAGCACAATTACCTGACTTGCTCACTGAGCTGTTGCAATGCAAACGTTCAGGCTGTGAGGTCATCCTGGTTGATGGCGGCAGTACAGACCAGTCCGCAGAGCAGGCCAGCGCACTGGGTTTTTGCGTGATCACCTCGGCCCGGGGCAGAGCAAAACAGATGAATGCCGGCGCAGCCGCTGCTACAGGAGACATTCTGCTTTTCCTGCACGCCGACACCCGCTTGCCTGTTGGTGCCGTAGCTAGCATTTGTGAAGCCTTACTCTCGCCATCGGCAGCCTGGGGGCGGTTTAATGTCAGGATCACCGGCCAGGCCTTTATGTTCAGGATTATTGCCTGGTTTATGAATCATCGTTCCCGCCTGACGGGCATTGTGACTGGTGATCAGGCTATATTTATTAAACGCAGCCTGTTCGAACAGTTAGGGGGCTTCCCGGAACTACCCTTAATGGAAGATGTGGCGTTTTCCAAACGTTTAAAGTCTGTGTCCCGGCCTGTGGCGCTGAAATCAAAAGTGACCACCTCCGGGCGTCGATGGGAAGAAAAAGGTATTTGGCGGACCATCCTATTAATGTGGTATCTGCGATTTGCCTACTGGCTCGGTGCTAGCCCGGATGATTTGCGTCATAAGTACCGATGAGCACATATAAAACAAGAAAGAAGATCTGAAACAGATGATTCCACGTACCCATATCATCATATTTGCGAAAGCGCCCTTACCGGGCTTTGCCAAAACACGCTTGATACCCTTTTTAGGTGAAGAGCAAACAGCAAAACTGGCCAGGGCGCTTTTGTTTCATGCGATTGATCAGGCATTACAGGCGAATCCCGATTCCGTCGAGCTGTGTGTCACGCCTGATGTAAGCGCGAGTTGCTGGCAAACACTTTCTCTGCCTGATGCGTTAACTATGACCGGGCAAGGTGAGGGCGATTTAGGCCAGCGAATGGCGTGCGCATGCAAACGTGCACTTAACACCCATTCGCGAGTGCTCTTGATGGGGACAGATTGTCCTGCCTTAAGCGCAGATATTTTGAAACAGGCCGCCACGATGCTCACCGATCACGAGGCCTGTTTACTGCCTGTCTCTGATGGTGGCTATGCCTTGCTGGGGCTCTCTCAATTTGAGCCCTCGCTGTTCGAAGCGATTCCCTGGAGTACACCCCAGGTTACCCGGCTAACGCGCGAACGTTGCCAGGCTTTAAACTGGCGCATCGCTGAGTTGGACGAATTACATGATATTGATGAGCCAAAAGATTTAGTCTATTTGCCTGATACATTCAATTGGGTGAAACAAGAGGCAGTTAACGCTAAATAAACTACTACATCACTGAGGAAAACCATGCATTATTCAAAACTTGGCAGCAGCGATCTTCACGTATCACGTGTTTGCCTGGGCTCCATGACCTGGGGCAGTCAGAATACCCAGCGAGAAGCCAGTGAACAAATCGAATACGCTCTATCTCAGGGAATTAATTTTATCGATACGGCCGAGATGTATTCTGTGCCGCCAAAGGCAGATACCTATGGTAAAACAGAAAGAATGATCGGCCATTGGCTGGCAGCAAATAAACACCGGCGCAAAGATCTTATTCTTGCCACTAAAATCGCCGGTAACGGTTTGCCCTGGATACGACAAGGTGGCGATATTACGGGCGAGGCAGTGATTGCCTCGGTGGATGCGTCATTAAAACGCCTGCAAACCGATTATATTGATCTTTACCAGTTACACTGGCCGAATCGAACATCACCGCACTTTGCCAAACACTGGCCGGGGCGTTTACGGTTTTCTGAGGTGGATGCGACGGCACATTCTGCCCAAATGCTGGAAATTCTGCAGGCTCTCACTAGTTGTATCCAGGCCGGAAAAATTCGTTATTGTGGCCTTTCTGATGATACCCCGTGGGGGATCAATGAATACCTGAGACTCTCAGAAAAACATGCTTTGCCAAAGATGGTCTCTATTCAGAACGAATTCAATTTACTGCATACCAAAGATTGGCCTTATCTGATAGAAAATTGTGTTCATGCTGATGTAGCTTATCTCCCCTGGTCGCCTCTGGCAGGCGGTGTTTTGAGTGGTAAGTATCTGAACGGGCAGCGTCCTGAAGGTAGCCGTTGGACGCTATCGCAACGCAATGGTTTGCTACGGGATAATCCGCAGGTAGAGTCAGCTGTTCAGGCTTATGTTGCGCTTGCGCAAGCCTCTCAGATAAGCCCTTCCCAATTAGCACTCGCCTGGTGTAACCAAGTCGATGGCGTGACGTCGACCATTATTGGTGCCACCTCAATTGCGCAATTAACCGAAGATATCAAGGCCTTCAATATCACCCTGACAGAGGATGTATTAAAAAAAGTGCATGAGACTATCCGGCTTTTCCCAGCACCGTTTTAATTATTTTTTAAAATAATTTAAATAAGATGTAAGAAACTAAAAACTATCAACGACTATACTATCGAAGCACCACTTTGTAGGTAGCTCTCGGATTTTTCGCAATACACAATTAATATCCGAATTTATCTTCGAATGGTTTTACAACAACGAAACAGCACGCAGCTTGCTGCAAACTGTGAAAATTAAATGCCGAATAATCAATGTTTTCACACTGAATACATTGTCTATCAGGTACTACTACACTCAATAGGAATCGTTATGAAAAAAACTACATTTACATCTGTTGTTCTGGGCTCATCTTTAGCAATGGCTGCTTTTTCTGGTGCGTTGCAAGCAAATGAAAATCCATTTTCGGCTACCTCGCTTTCCAGTGGCTACCTTGTTGCCTCAAATGATAAGCATGGTGAAGGCAAATGCGGCGAAGGCAAATGCGGTGGCGAGAAAGAAAAAGAAGGCAAATGCGGTGAAGGCAAATGCGGTGGTGATGAAAAAATGAAAGAGGGTAAATGCGGCGAAGGTAAGTGCGGCGGCGATAAAAAAATGAAAGAGGGTAAATGCGGAGAAGGTAAGTGCGGCGGTGATAAAAAAATGAAAGAAGGTAAGTGTGGTGAAGGCAAATGCGGTGGTGATAAGTAGTCTTCATTGAGCGTTTAATAGAGCGACGCATGTCGCTCTATTTCTATCGACCTCGATATGATAAAGGTATCTTGATATGTTCCAGGGCGGAAAATTAACTCAGCAAAACCCCGGTCGCGGTATGGCTGGTTTGGGATTCAGGCGTGATATGCTGACCGAATTAAAAAAACAGCCGCCATTGGGTGAGGTCGATTTCTTTGAAATTGCACCGGAAAACTGGCTGGCGATTGGTGGCCGTTTTGCCCAAGATCTACGTCACTTTACAGAGCAATTTCCCTTTACCTGTCATGGTTTGTCTTTATCAGTGGGTGGTTACGCCGAACTGGATACTGTTCTCTTAAAAAATATCAAACGCTTTATGCAAACCCATCAGATTAATTTGTACACCGAGCATTTATCCTGGTGTGCGGATGATGGTCACCTTTATGATCTATTACCGATTCCTTGCACTGAGGGAGCCGTCAAATGGGTCGCTAACCGAATCAGGCAGGCTCAGGATATTCTGGGCATGCAAATTGGCATTGAGAATGCCTCTTATTATGTCGCACCTCCGGATGCCGAGATGACAGAAGCTGAGTTTGTGTCGGCCGTTGTAAAAGAGTCCGGCTGTTTTTTTCATCTTGACGTCAATAATGTCTATGTAAATAGTCAGAACTTCAATTTTGACCCCTTAGAGTATTTGCAGCAGTTACCGCTAGAGCAAGTGGGTTACCTGCATGTTGCCGGACACTATGTTGAAGAGGACGGTTTAATTATCGACACTCACGGGGCTGATGTGATCGATCCTGTCTGGGCATTACTCGCCCAAACCTATGCTATGAACCGTTTTGATGTGTTCAGCACACCGATATGTCTTGAACGAGACTTTAATATTCCTCCTGTACAGTCCTTACTGTCTGAATTAAAGCGCATCAGGGGAATCCAGGAAACACATGGCAATCCTCTTCAGTCACGAATGGAGTCAGCCCATGCATGAATCCTGGCAAACCTTTCAGGCAGCCTTTGGCCGGTATTTGCGTGATCCTCAGCATGAGACTTTACCCGCTGGAGTTGTACCTCGTCGGGCAAAAGTGTATGAGGATTTACTCTTTAATAATATTTGCGGCTTTTTGGATAATTGTTTCCCGGTTTGCCAGCAACTGATCAGCCAGGATGATTGGCGTATGTTGTGCCGCAGTTTTTATCGTGATTGGCGTTGTCATTCCCCGCGCTTCAATGACATCCCCAAGTCGTTTCTGGATTACCTTGAATCTGAGATGGCGCCACCTTTGGCCTATCCCTGGTTTTGGTCACTGGCGCATTACGAATGGATCGAACTGGCTGTCGATATCTTTGATGAATCGAGTGTGAATCAAACCCAAATATCGAATACCGGGATATATGCCAATCCCAGTTTGCATAATCTCTTCTATGAGTGGCCAGTCCATCGTATTTCACCTGAATGGCAACCGGATCAGCCTCAACAGACCTTTATAGCCGTGTATCGGAATTCTCAGCACAAAGTTTGTTTCACCGAGGTTAACCCGGCTACCCATGCTCTGATACATTTATTCCAAACAGGTCTCAGTTCTTCGGAGGCTGCATTGTCTTATCTGGCGGAACAAATGCAGACGGATTTAAATGACAGTTTTAAACAATTCGGCGAACAAGCCATACAACAATTAATCGACCAGGGTATATTGATTCGATCTGGATCAGCTATCTGATACAGAATTCAACACTTCAGGAGGTGCTATGAGCACAAACGGAATACACGGAGCTAAGGCCGTTTCGTCACCCAAGCAAGAAAAATTGCAGATTCTGGTTTTATGCACGGGCAACTCAGCGCGCAGTATTATGGCGGAGGCCTTGTTCAATTCTGTAGGCGCTCGTTACTTTCGTGCATGGAGTGCGGGTAGCCACCCAACTGGCAAAGTGAACCCTTACGCCTTAAAAAAAATTGCAGAACTGGGTTTCAAGCCCGAGGATGTTTCCAGCCAGAGCTGGTTAGATTATGCTCATGCAGAAGCACCTGAATTTGATGTTGTGATGACTGTTTGTGGCAATGCGGCAGCGGAAGATTGCCCGGTGTTCCCCGGACGTTGGCAACATATCCATTGGGGCTTGCCTGATCCCGCCGCATACATGGATAAGCCTTCAGAGGCGCAAGCCGCTTTCGATCACTGTTTTGCGACTTTAAAACAACGAATCGAAACAGTTGTTAAAGGTATGGATTCACTAAATGAATTGCCGGCATTCGACACCCATGAGGTCTCGAGCCAAGCTAAACATCACCTAAAAGAAGGCCTGGCTGATTATGCCAACCCTATCTGCGCCACAAGCTAGCCTCTTTATTGCCATTTTTCTGCTGCCTTTGCTGTTCAGGGCATCAGTGGTCTTAGCCAAAGAGGGTGATTTAGCGCCAGATTTCGCGCTTCCTGATATGCTCAGTCAACAGATGGTGCGTTTGGCTGACCATCGCGGAAAAGTAATATTACTGGATTTCTGGGCTTCATGGTGTGGTCCGTGTCGCGCGTCGTTTCCGGCGTATGAAGCATTACGTCAGGATATTCATACGCGTTTTGGTGCAGATAATTTTGAAATCTTCGCGGTGAATGTGGATATGGAAAAACATCAGGCGCTTGAATTTCTTAAGCGCCAGTCTGTTAATTTCATTATTCTTGATGAAAATACCGGGGGGGCGACCCAGCAAAAATATCAACTTTTGGCGATGCCTACGTCTTTTCTGATTGGCCCCGAAGGTATTATTCATGTTCAACATTCAGGCTTTAATTCGGCATATGTGGAATTAATGCGTCGTAAAATTGAATTACTCATCGAGACGAAGCTTCAGCCATAAACGCGCTGTATGTTCTTAAACGTCTTAAACTTATCACCTTATATGTAAAATACCCTTTATAATAAAACGTCTTTGTCTAACGGGTAGTGTTTATATGACAGAACTGGTATCTAAAACCGTCTCTTCGACGGCAATTGAAGGGCATGTCTACAAAGTTTTTCCTAATGATCTGAATGCGCATGGAACCGCATTTGGCGGCATGATTATGGCTAAGTGTGATCGACTATCGCTGGTTGTCGCAGAGCGGCACAGTGGCCATGTGTGTGTAACAGCGTCTGTGGATTCTATTCATTTTCGGGCGCCAGCCAATGAAAATGACACCCTTATTTTTAAAGTATCGGTAAATCGGGCCTGGAATTCATCTATGGAGATTGGCGTAAGAGTTGATGCGGAAAACAGCTATACCGGTGATAGCAAACATATTCTATCGGCGTATTTTACCTTTGTTGCCCTGGATGAAACGAACAAAGTAACCCGAGTGCCAGCCCTGTTAACAGAGAACAAAACACAGGAACGGCGATATCAGCAGGCGGATATCCGGCGCGCTGCCCGTCTGAAAACCATTGAAGACCTTAAGCACTATGAGTCTAAATAGTTCTGAACATGTTTACCTTTGATTATCAGCCGCCCTTAGAGCCGTATCTGAGTATTCTTTACCAGGATAATGACTTGATAGTTCTGGATAAACCCAGTGGTTTGCTATCTGTTGCGGGTCGGTTACCTGAACATCACGATAGCTTGCAAGTGCGTGTGCAACGCGTTTTTCCAACAGCAACGGTTGTCCATCGCCTGGATATGTCGACCTCCGGCATTATGCTTATGGCGTTAAATAAATCCAGCCATCGGGAATTGTCCCGGCAGTTTGAAAAGCGGGAGATTTCCAAGCGGTATCTGGCACTGGTTTACGCGATACCCGATCAACCTGCGGGCAGTATAGATCTGCCTTTAATCTGTGACTGGCCAAACCGGCCACGCCAGAAAGTCTGTTTTGAACATGGCAAACCTTCGTTGACCAAATGGCAAGTGCTGGAACAACGTACAAATAATTGCAGCTTGATCCAGTTGGAGCCTGTTACAGGCCGCTCTCATCAGCTTAGAGTGCATATGCAGAGCATTGGGCACCCTATATTGGGCGATAAATTTTATGCCCATGACGAAGCGTTTACCATGTATCCTCGCCTGGCTCTGCATGCCAGCGAACTCTATTTCAAGCACCCGACCACGCACCAGTCCTTAGCGTTTTCTCTTCCCGCCGGGTTTTAAACCCCTATCGTTTAAAA
>JBFHPN010000098.1:0-7278 GCA_041592735.1 Oleiphilaceae bacterium
AGATTAAATATGGCGCACAATCGCGTTCATCAATACGAATAATGAAGACCCACTCATCAGGATTTAGAGTGGCATAAACTGCCTCAGGAGAGCGACATTATGGCAACCATCGGAACTCACTACATTCTGAGCGCTTTAGGCGGTGCCCGATCAAAAGGCGTTGATTGCACGGCACTGCTTCAGGCCTCGGGAATTTCTGAAATCCGCTTGAACAACCCTAAAGCGCGCTTTCCGGTTGAATCAGTTGCCAGGCTCTATGCCGGAATAGCCCAAGCACTTAATGACGAGTTTATGGGCTTTACTGAAGAACGCTTAAAGGTTGGCACCTTTGCGCTGATGGCAGAATGGGTCAGCCGAAGCCGGACACTTGAAGAAATGCTGCAAAAAGGCATTCGTTTTTACAACCAGATCACTTCAGCCCTGCAAATGTCTCTGGAAATTAAAGGCGAGCATGTTTATCTAACAACTACTTTCGCCAAACCTCAGCTGGATTTTGAACACTTTTATATTGAATACTGGCATGTTATCTGGCATCGCTTTGCAAGCTGGTATATTGGCAAACCGATCAAATTATTAACCGCTTATATCAATTACACCCCGATCGACCAGGATGAATTTGAGCTGCTCTACCGGTGCCCGACCAATCAGAAAAGCAAATTCAACCGCCTGGTCTTCCATAAACAATATTTACAAGAGCCGCTGGTTAAAACTCAGCGTGAGCTGGAAATTTTTCTAAACCGGGCCCCCATAGACCTCTTAACCATTCCTGGAGAAGATACCAGCCTGAGCGCGCAAATAAACCAATTATTAGAACCCAGACAATTAGCCACTAAAGACCCGCTTATCTTACCTAATGCCCACGATTTATGCTTGCAACTGAACATCAGCGAACAAACGCTCAGGCGAAAACTAAGCGCTGAAGGCACCAGCTATCAAGAGCTGAAAGATCAGCTCAGACATGACCTTGCCAATAAACTACTGCAATCGCGCACCTTTTCAATTGCCGAGATCAGCCATTACCTTAATTTCAGTGAACCACGGGCATTCACTCGCGCTTATAAACAATGGAGCGGCTTAACACCGCGCGCTTTCAGAGCGCTCAAAAACACACCAAACTAGAAGAATACGCTATAATGACATCAACATATCGTCTAATAACTCTAAAAATGAGCGATTATGTCTATTAACCTAAAACAAAAATGTCTATCAAACAAACCCAAAAAACAATAAAACATATATATTTCAAAGCATTAATTTATTTTTTGAAAAAAGTCGACCTTGAGAGCGTCTTCTTTTTATAGACATAAACAATTATGATGCTCGCCATTACAGAATAGTGGCCCAGTTATCTACGCGCGTTAAACCTACCAGTTAACCGGTGAGCACCCTGGATTCAACCTTTTAACAAGAGCCTGAATTGCGATGACGAAACGTAAACAAATCACAGCCTCCTTGGACAATCCTTTCCAGCAAAAAGCTGAACTGGATTTCCGCATCCCTGGCCAGAATGTAGAGAACCCTGGCCTGTATGAAGCGACCTTGAAAAAAGGCTACGACCTGATTCAACGCCCTAAAGTGGCCGCTGGCGTTGATGCCATCACCCGCCAACACAGCAAAAACAGAATGACCATCTGGGAGCGTATTGCCGTTTTGACAGATGAAGACCCGACTGTGTTGTTTCAGAACTGGGGGAAAAATTTGGATGGCGCGTCTATCGTCACCGCAATTGTTAAAATAGATGGCCGGGATGTTGCGCTTTATGGGCATGACTTTACGGTTCGCGCGGGTTCAATGGATGCCACCAACGGCAAGAAGCTGGCCCGACTGATGGAACTGGCTGGCAAGCGTCGAATCCCGCTGGTCGGTTTGAACGACAGTGCCGGTGCTTACGTTCCTGCCGGTGTCGGCGGCCTAGATGGTTATGCTGAAGCCTTTACCGCATTAAGAAAAATCAGCGGTGTTGTCCCCAGCATTATGTGTATGTTCGGTTTTAATGCCGGCGGCGGCTCTTATCTGCCTCGCCAGGGTAGCTTTATGATTCAGGCGAACGATACCTTTTTCGGTTTGACCGGCCCCGGCGTTGTCAAAAGTGTTTTGGGTGAAGATGTCACCCCGGATGAACTCGGCGGCCCCGGCGTCCACAGCCAAAGCGGCGTAACCGACTTCGTGGTGAAAGACGAAATCAGCGCGCTGAAAAAAGTTCGCCAGCTATTAAAGTATATTCCGGACAACAACAGCCAGCTTGCACCTTATCAACCTACCTCTGACCCGATAGACCGAAAAACCTGGGACATCGACATTCTTTTGAAAAAGGCCTTCAACAGCCCAACCGGTTTCAATACACCGATTGATGTCACTATTATGATCCAGCAACTGTGTGACCATGGGGACTTTTTGGAAATCCAGGAAACCCGTGCTCGTAACACGATTACCGCATTGGGTCGCATGGGCGGCAATGTGGTGGGTTTTATGGCGAATAACAGTGCCGTAGCTTCCGGGCAAATCGATATCGACGCAGCCTATAAAAATGCCCGTTTCATCCGCTTCTGTAATTTGTACAACATCCCGATGATCTTTATGGAAGACACTACCGGCTTTTTACCCGGCAAGGATCAGGAAGCCAAAGGTATTATCCAGGCGGGCCGCGCGATGCTCGACTCAATCATCGACCTGCGCACTCCGCGTTTTCTGGTGATTATCCGTAATGCTTTCGGGGGTGCCTATGCCTCTTATAACTGCTATGCGACCGGTGCCGATTTTGTGTGCGCCCTGCCTTCTACCCGAGCTGCCGTAATGGGGCCGGCCGGTGTTGAATTTGTTTTTAAGAATGAGTTGAAAGCGATACGCGCTGCCGTCGCCAAAGGGGAACAAACAGCCGAATGGGCCAAACAGGAAGAAGCCAAACTGGGCAAGCGCTATGAAGAGCAGCTGATGAACCCCAATGAAGCACTCAGCCTGGGGTCTATTTCACAAATTGTCATGCCGAGAGATCTGCGCAAGCTACTTTGTGAAAATATGGCCTTCCACCTTAAACATTACAAGCCTGAACCATTGACCGGCGTGCAAAGGGAGTTTTTCTAAGATGAGCAATGAACATTACTTAAACAACCCTCTGGTTCATCAAGACCGGCAGTTAGCTAATCACAACAGCTCATGGGTAAAAAGCTTCAGTTGCACCCATATTCGCCCCTTAATCATCTGCCGGGGCCCCATCCGCAAAGAAGCCATGGATGTATTCGAAGAGATGGGCTTAAGCTATTACGGCATTCTGTTGTCTGAAAAAGACAGTATTGTTTATCAGAACGCCCTGGCACCCGAACTGCGACAAATTAAAGACCCGAAGCGCATCCACCGCGTGCCAGACTACAGCGGCAATGATAAAGAAGAGCGCCAGCAACGTATTAACCAGATTATTCGCATCGCCAAAGAAAATGACTATAACGCGATTTTTGCCGGCTATGGCTTTATGGCTGAAGATGAAAGTATGGTCGCCGCTATGGAGCAGGCTGGCCTGAATTTTATCGGCCCCTGTTCGCATACGGTGCATAAGGCGGGTTTGAAAGATGAAGCCAAGCGCACCGCACTGCAAGTGGGTGTCAGCGTCACGCCCGGCGTGAACAATGCGACAGCACTGGCTTTATTGAAGAAGCACAACGATGAAGCTGCGCTACTGAAACTGGCTAAAGATAAAGGCCTGGCGCTGGATCACGCTGCCTTTGATGCAGCAGAAACCCTTGAAGATAAAGCCGATATCGTGCTCGATGCAGGCTATCAGAAAGGCATCGACCTTTATACTATTGCAGAACTGCAGGACACCATTCGTGAACAGGTCATTTCCATAGGGAAACAGTACCCGGAAAACCGCATTCGCCTTAAATGCATTGGTGGCGGCGGTGGAAAGGGCCAGCGTATCCTTTCCAGCCCCTCCAGTTTCAAAGGCGACCAAGAATCACGTCTTCTGCAGATGGCCGATCAGGCGCCCTCTCTGGTTCTGGAAATTCTCAATGAGGTAAAAGCTACCGGCCAGGGTGACAACAAAAATATTCTGGTCGAATTGAATATCGAAACCACCCGACACCAGGAAATTCAAGTTATCGGTAACGGTGACTGGACCCTGGCGCTTGGCGGTCGTGACTGCTCTTTGCAGATGCATGAGCAGAAGCTATTGGAGATATCCGTCACCACCGAAGACCTGCAACAAGCCCTGACCGAATCGCTGAACAAGGGGCTGGATGAAGCCTCCAAAGTACTCAGTCAGGACATCAAAATCCTGCAGGCGATGGAAAATGAATCTGAAAAATTCGGCAAAGCCGTCGGCTTGGATAACGTATCCACCTTCGAGTGTATTGTCGATCGGGACCAGCATTTCTTCATGGAAATGAATACCCGTATTCAGGTCGAGCACAGGGTTACCGAACTTTGCTACCAGTTGAAATTTACTAATCCTGATGACCCGAAAGACAGCTTTGTCGTTCAATCACTGGTTGAGGCCATGGTATTACTTGCCGCTCATGGTCCGCGTTTACCCAAGCCAGAACGACAACTGCGACACTGTGCATCTGTGGAGGCTCGTTTAAATGCCACTAACCAGGCACTTGCCCCGCATGCAGGGGGATTAATTGAATACTGGTCTGATGCGGCCGAAGGAGAAATTCGAGATGATCAAGGCATCAGCCTGCATAATCCGGATACCGATGTGTTTATGTCTTATCATCTGGCTGGTGCCTATGACAGTAACATCGCCCTGATTCTGACAGTTGGCAACAGGCGACAGGACAGCTTTGAACGCATGGCTGATGTATTGCGCACCACAAAACTCGAAGGTAAAGATCTGGAGACCAACCTGGCGTTCCACTACGGTTTAGTCAATTGGCTGATGGGGCAAACTGTACATGCTCGCCCCACTACTCAGTTTATCGTCCCCTATCTGACAGCAGTTGGCGCACTCAAACAGGCATCGCAACAATTTGATTTGCCAACGGTATATCATCAGATCGTGAGCGATGCCTTGCTCAACGAAAACGATGCGGAAACAAAATCAGGACTGCAAAAAATTCTTCAGCGCAAAGAGATCTTATTAACCCGCCCCGTGGCGCGCTTGATGAGTGAACCTCACCTGTTGTCTGGCTGGTTGAGCAGACATCAGGCCGATTTTTCCGCTGACAAAAAAGGCGCACTTAGCTGGACCAGAAACCCGATTGAGATTCTGGCGGAAACATACCACTTTCTGAACATGAACTACCGGGCAAATAATCATCGAAAATTTCCGGCAGCCTCAATGATCTGGGATCATGATCAGGCAATTCTGAACGAAGCGCTGGATTTTTATAGCCACTTGCACACGCAACTCAAGGCACATAAAGCGGCCCCGGAAAACTTTAGCGCATTAAATAAACTACTGGCAGGAAAACGACCCGCTTATTTCGATGAGAGCATGTGGGATGCTATCCTGGCTGCCCATAAAGGTTATCAGGCTGGTTGTGAAATCCTTCTGATATTACCTTATATTGCTCAACAAACAGGTTTCTTCGAGTTGTATGTCAAACCGGACTTAAGCATACATATCCCGACAAAACTGACCGACAAAACCTTCCAGACCGAGATGGCAAAAGTATTGGTTCCCCCTCCAGTTGCCAAAGGTGATGAAATACTGGCCAGTTCCGGCGGCATGTTCTACTCAAGAGAAGCCCCGGACAGACCGCCCTTCATTCAGGAAGGTGATCACTTTGAAGCCGGGCAACCTTTGTACATTGTCGAAGTTATGAAGATGTTCAACAAAATTACCGCACCATTTGCCGGTAAGATTGAAAAAGTTCTGCTCAAAGAGGATGGTACCATTATTAAAAAAGGCGAGCCCTTATTCAAAATTGTGCCAGATGAAAAGATCGTGATTGAAACACCAGAAGAAACCCGTGCACGGCAGAAAAAAGCCTGTGAACAGTTTCTGACATGTATCATTTAAGCGCGCATAACGAAGAGGAAAATATCATGATTACCGGACTAGACCATATCGCTATTGCCGTAGCCGATTTAGAAAAATCGATTGAGCGCTTTGCTGAAGATTTCGGGCTGAACATGACAGGCCGGGAAGATGTGCCCACGGCAAAAACCCGTGCAGCGTTCTTTCCCATTGAAAAAAGCAATATCGAACTAGTGCATCCACTCAATGGTGAAGGGCCTGTTCAGAAATATCTGGATAAAAATGGCCGCGGTGGCATTCATCACCTGTGTTTCAGAAGCGATGATATTGAAGCCGACGTTGAACGTTTAAAAGCAAAAGGTTACGAATTTTTATCAGAAGCGCCCACTTTGGGCGCACATAACTGCAAGGTGATTTTTATTCATCCCAAAAGCGCCGATGGTGTTCTGATAGAACTCAACCAGCCGATGGATCACTGAGAAACGCAACCCCGACTTTGCACAGCAAACAGCAAAGCAAAAATTGGGGTTAGCTATCTCTTGCCGTTGCAACCACGCACCTAACCACTGACGAAAGCGGAATATGACTATGTCTGATAACGTTGATCATAAAGGGCACCAACCCCACGGGTCCGATCCTGATAGCCTGGCAACCTGGGAAGCCCTGGCAACCAAACAGATGAAGGGGTTACACCCGAAAGAAATGACCTGGCAAACACCGGAAGGCGTGCCGGTCAAGGTGCTTTATACCAAAGCAGACATAAACGATTTACCAAATACCGATACCCTGCCCGGCCTGGCACCCTATGTGCGCGGGCCGATGGCGACCATGTATGCAGGCCGCCCCTGGACTATTCGCCAATATGCGGGTTTTTCGACGGCAGAAGAATCCAATGCATTTTATCGTAAGAATCTGGCGGCGGGCGCTCAGGGTATTTCGGTCGCCTTTGATCTGGCAACACATCGCGGTTACGATTCCGACCACCCTCGTGTTACCGGAGATGTGGGTAAAGCCGGTGTGGCGATTGATTCTGTCGAAGACATGAAAGTTTTGTTCGATGGCATTCCGCTGGATAAAGTCTCGGTTTCCATGACCATGAACGGTGCCGTGCTGCCGATTCTGGCCAACTATATTGTCGCTGCGGAAGAACAGGGCGTCGCACAGGATGCGCTGAGTGGAACCATTCAGAACGATATCCTTAAAGAATTCATGGTGCGTAATACTTATATTTACCCGCCCCACCCGTCCATGAAAATCATTGGCGACATTATTGCGTACACCTCGCAACACATGCCCCGTTTTAACAGCATTTCCATATCCGGTTATCACATTCAGGAAGCCGGTGCCGATGCAGCACT
>JBFHPN010000099.1:0-7236 GCA_041592735.1 Oleiphilaceae bacterium
CATTAAAGCCGATATATCTGCATCCGAAACCGGGCCGTTTTCCGAAAGTGCTGAAGAAGGGTCAGACTCCGCAGCAGCAGTATTTAAACTCGTCTCACCAATGACTCTGCTGCGTAAGGCCTGCTGAATACTATTGTCCGTCAGCGATGCTGGCACAAAGTCGATTGCATTATCCAAAAACGCCGCCTTACTCTGATTCGCTTCCTGTTTGGCGTGTATCTCTGCAAAAGCGGGATAAGCGGGATCTGGCTGAGAAAACCCGGCCACCTGGTCAATGTTGTTTTCGGGTGTTAGAAACTGGCCGGACCAGCCTGGCTGAATACGCTTAATACGCTCTTTCAAAGGGGGATGTGTCGCAAATAATGACCATTTGCTTGGGTGAAACCAGCGATTTCCATTTAAAAACCCCGTGGCATCCGAAAAGAATAAATGCGATAACTCATGCGCTGAATGATGTTGTATCGAGGAATGTAATGGCGCTCCGCCAATAATACTCAGCGCTTGTGCCACTCCCTCCGGATTTCGGGTGAACT
This sequence comes from Oleiphilaceae bacterium, assembly GCA_041592735.1. Taxonomy (GTDB): domain Bacteria; phylum Pseudomonadota; class Gammaproteobacteria; order Pseudomonadales; family Oleiphilaceae; genus PZPK01. Next base: position 534 of record JBFHPN010000099.1, read on the forward strand.
TCACCGCTGAGGCATCTGCCAGAAATTCTCTTTGACGGCTCACAGCCGCCTTAATCAGTGCCCCCAGGATCTGCCCTGTAAAGCCTATTACTAATAAACACAGACCTAATAAATACAGATAAATCATGCCATTATTTTTATCGCTGTTTCGGCTGTGTCGGCGAGCAGAGCCGATACGCATAAAAAAGCGACCGCTTTCAGCAATCATCAAGATGCCGTGCAATACTGCAATCAATTTCATATTCAGACGCATATCACCATTCAAAATATGGCTGAATTCATGCGCGATCACCCCTTGCAGCTGTTCGCGATTAAAACTGTTCAAGCTACCCTGAGTGACCGCCACCACGGCATCTTCCTGCGTTAAACCGGCGGCAAACGCATTCATACCCAGCTCACTTTTGAGTACATAAACCGGTGGCACTGGCGTGCCCGATGCCAGCGCAATTTCTTCTACAATATTCAACAAACGTTTTTCCTGAGGATCACGGGTATTCGGCTGTACCAGTGAACCGCCAAGCGCCTCCGCAACGACACGTCCGCCTTTTCGCAAGTTGATCCATTTAAAGGCCATGGCAATAAAAATCAATCCGCTGACCAGGCAGGTTGTCCAAAGCGCCTTTTGCCAGCCCAGCGCAGAAGCAAGGTAACGACACCATTCAAAAAAATTGCTAAGGGAAAAGGCGGGGGCCGGCCGGGCATTCAGAGAAAATTCAGGATTACTATAGAGCGCAAATAAGGCCACAGCGAAATTGGTGATAACGATCAACACCAATACCGCCACAGAAAACAACAGCAGCAAAATACGGCTCTGTTTTAATGCCTGGTCCTGGGCCTGATAAAAATTCATCGCGTTACTAAGGCAGTATTAAAAAGAGACTTTAGGCGCCTGCTGGATAGTGGCACTATCTTCAAACTCCAAGAGATTGGCGTCTTTCTTGTGTCCGAAGGAGGTGGCAAAAAAGTTCTGGGGAAAGCTCTGGCGGTAGCTGTTGTAGTCGGTCACAGCATCATTGAAGGCCTGACGGGCAAACGCTACCCGGTTTTCGGTACTCGTTAGCTCTTCAGACAATTGCATCATGTTTTCACTGGCTTTTAACTCAGGATAAGCTTCTACCGCGACATTCAGCTTACCTAGCGCACTCTGTAACATGCCCTCACCCGAGGCCAGCTTTTTAAGCGCAGCACCACTTTCGGGATTCGCAGAAGCTGCTTTTAAACAGGCCATTGCCTCATTCCTGGCAGATATCACCGCTTCCAGTGTTTCCCGCTCATGCTGCATATAGGCTTTAGCTGTTTCCACCAGATTGGGGATCAGTTCATAGCGACGCTTAAGTTGCACCTCAATTTGCGAAAAAGCATTTTGAAACCGGTTTTTCAGCGCAACCAGGGTATTGAATATTCGGATAATATAAAAAATTGCCAAAATCAGGATGACGAGCGATATAAGAGTACTGATTTCCATTGAAGCGACCTCGGAGATTGAAAGTTAACATCGTCAACAGAAACCAGTTTTAGCTTCAGCGAGATACGCCTAGCTGTTTTTTACCTTCTCATAAGCCCAATCCAACCAGGGCATTAACGCTTCCAGGTCTGTGGATTCGATCGTCCCCCCACACCAGATACGCAAACCATCCGGCGCATCACGGTAGGAGCTGATATCAAAGGCAACTGATTCCTGCTCAAGCAGTTTAATCATCGTTTTTAATGCTGTTGGGGATAAGTCTAGCACCAAACACACGCTTGTATTGGAACGAATGGATTTATTTTCCGCTAAAAAATGTATCCAATCACGTTCTGCGACAAATGCCTCAATTACCGCCAGATTTGCCTCAGAACGCTGTATCAATGCATCCAGGCCACCCAATGAATTTACCCAATCCAATGCATCCAGGTAATCAGCCACGCATAACATGGAGGGTGTATTAATGGTAGCGCCCTCAAAGATACCTTCGATCAGTTTGCCACCCTGAGTCATTCTGAACAATTTGGGCATGGGCCAGGCAGGCGTATAACTTTCGAGCCGTTCAACCGCTTTCGGGCTGAGTATCAGCATACCGTGGGCACCTTCACCACCCAGCACTTTCTGCCAGCTGAAGGTCACCACATCGAGTTTTTCCCAAGGCATCGGCATCGCAAATACAGCTGAGGTCGCATCACAAATAGTGATACCTTCACGCTCATCTGAAATCCAGTCTGCATCGGGCACTTTCACCCCAGAGGTGGTACCATTCCAGGTAAAAACGATATCGTGCGCTTTATTAGCTTTTGTGAAATCAGGCAAGGTGCCGTAATCCGACTCATAGACATTGACGTTCTCAAGCTTAAGCTGCTTTAAAATGTCCGACACCCAGCCACTGCCGAATGATTCCCAGGCAAATACATCTATGTGACGGGGCCCCAACAAAGACCACATCGCCATTTCCATTGCGCCGGTATCTGATCCTGGCACAACACCCACCCGGTAACCTGCCGGCAACTTTAATAAACGGGCTGTTTCGGTACAGCATTTCTCAAGTGCCGCTTTACCGATGGGTGCGCGATGGGAGCGACCCAGTGTTTCAAGATTGAGATGCGATACACTGTAACCCGGGCGTTTGCTGCAGGGTCCGGATGAAAAATTTGGGTTGTTAGGCTTGCTTAAAGGAGTATTCACAACGACCTCAAGTAGAAAATGAACGAGTCTGAAATTTTGCGCTATCGTACCATCGTAGAGTGGGATATTCAGCTATTATTTAAAGGCCGGACACGCCTTGGCAAGCTGGCTTCTTTCAATCCAAGACGCATTGAATTAAAGTGCCTTTATGATAATTATCGACACAGCAGATCAGGCAAGACCTGGCATACCTGTTTTTCAACTAATAACGACAATGAGCAATGCAATGATCAACACAAGCAAGCCTTACACTGTAACACCCGTATCTAAAAACCGCTGGCACACTGCGCTCATCAGCCAGCTCTTTGCTGGGCTATGGCTCCTGTCTATCAGCATCCAGGGGCATGCCAAAGTGCTCGAAGACACTACTAAGATCGATAAAGTCAGCGATTATTTTATGACACAGATTGTAAATGGAGAGGTCAGTGCCGCCTTTTCGCTGATCTCCGCGTATCTGGGCGTCGACCAGGCGGCCTTTGAAGAACGTGGCAAAAAAGCAGAACTGAGCCTCAGCCAGCTCAGCAAAACACTTGGCAAACCCTTAGCGCATGCCTTGCTGGAAAAACAAGCTGTAGGGGATCACTTCTACAAAGTAATATATCTGTTGAAATATGAATCGGCCGCCCTGGTTTGGGAACTGAATTACTATCAACCCCAGCAAGGCTGGAAATTAGTGGATATCAATTTCAACACCGATATCAACGCGCTATTCAAGTAGCTCTCTGAGTAGTGACCTACCATTAGACATCAGGTAATTGGCGAGCACTATGCCCCTGAATTAAACGCTCAATCCCGCCCCATAGCCGCCTGAAGAATACGCTTCATCTCATCGGGCGGCTTTATGCTAACACCCTGCTTAACCTGCTGCTGGTATCCGGGCAAATACAAGGTAGACAGACGGCTCACCCAAAACCGCAAGGCTGCCAATTCCAGAAATCTAGGCCAGCAGTTACGTTCAAGTGTATTTAAGGGTCGTATTTGGGCGTAAGCGCCCAATAAAACATCGAGCTTCTGCTGATCATAAACCGCTGAAAAGGACTCAATAAGCCCATCATGATCCAGGGCTTCCGGCAAACGAGCCCAGTCATTGGCTGTCACCGCAAGATCAAATAACCAGGGGCTGAAACCGGCATGATAAAAATCAATCACGCCACTTATTTTCCGGTTTGAAAACAGCACGTTATCCCGAAATAAATCACCATGCACAATACCCGAGGGGCAGCGGCTCAATTCCGGCTCATAGCGCTGATAGCGTTTCCAGGCAAGCGCCAGCAAACGCGCATCACTTTGATCAGAGGTCTGCGGCTCATGCGCTTCCAAAACCGGAATCAAACGCTTAATGCGCGCCTCAAACCAGTCATGTGAGTGGTCGATGGCTCTGTGTGCTGGAAAATCTGCCAAGGCCAGATGCATTTCTGCCAAATACGCTGCGACTTGCTGACACATGTCAATATCCGGCGCATGCTCAGACTGGCCAGACAACTTTGGAACAATGACACCCGTTTTCAAAACAGACTGCTGATCAGGCAACGCACTGTCGGTATAGTGAAACTGGAAACACGTCTCACCGGACAACAGTGGCACAGGCGCAGGAACCAGAAAATCACGAGCGAACAGAAACTGAGTCAATTGATTAAAGAAGGGTAAATCCGAGCCCTGAAGATTCTCAAAAATGGTTATCACCCAGTCAATCAACTCGCCTGAGCTGTTTCTGGTCTGCAGAAAATAATTGGTATTTTCAATGCCGGAAGATACCGGCGTAAACGTTTCAAGACGTCCAATCGTGTATGACCTTAACAGGGACTCGATGAGCCCTGCTTCCAAGACCGTATAAACAGCCATAGTACGCTCCGCAAATGAACTATCGACTATCTTAGTATTATTTACGCATAAATGGATAGACGGATGCCGCCAAATTAACCCGCAATATCGAAATGTTTCACCGGCTTTTCTGCCATTTCAAAAAAAAAACGGTACAATGTCGCGTCTGAAAACAGTGACACAGGGTCTGGTTATAAATTAGACGGACGACATGTCACAAAATACCTGACTAAATTACTCGGTTATTATATAATCTCGTACAACGCAATATTTTGAGCATTAATTGCCTTATTTAATGGGAGAACCCAACGCATGTCTAACTCCGATAAAGCAGTGAAAGAACTGATAAAACGCGAGTATGAACATGGTTTCGTGACCAACATCGAGTCTGAAACCTTTGAACCGGGATTAAACGAGTCTATTATTCGCCGCATTTCAGAAAAGAAAAAAGAACCCGAGTGGATGCTGGAATGGCGACTTAAAGCCTACGCCGCCTGGCAGGAAATGGATGAACCTGAATGGGCGCATGTTCACTTCCCAAAGATCGACTTTAACTCTATCGCCTATTTCTCTGCGCCGAAATCCAAAGAAAATGCGCCCAAAAGCATTGAGGAAGTTGATCCTGAGTTATTGCGTACATATGAAAAACTCGGTATTCCCCTACATGAACGTGCTCGCCTGGCGGGTGTAGCAGTAGACGCCGTGTTTGACAGCGTCTCCATCGGCACCACCTTTAAAGAAAAACTGACGGAAGCAGGCGTTATTTTCTGCCCGATCTCAGAAGCGGTACACTCTCACCCTGAACTGGTACAGAAATATTTAGGCACGGTGGTACCTCAGCGCGATAATTTTTATGCAGCCCTTAACTCGGCCGTGTTCAGTGACGGCTCATTTGTCTACATCCCCAAAGGTGTGCGTTGCCCGCTGGAACTTTCGACCTATTTCAGAATCAATGAAGCCAATACCGGCCAATTCGAGCGCACCTTGATTATCGCTGAAGAAGGCAGTCATGTGAGCTACCTCGAAGGTTGCACTGCACCCATGCGCGATGAAAACCAATTACATGCTGCGGTGGTAGAACTGGTCATCCTGGATGATGCTGAAATTAAATATTCAACAGTGCAGAACTGGTATCCCGGTGACGAAAACGGCCATGGCGGCATCTATAACTTTGTCACTAAACGCGCAGCCTGCATCGGAAAAAATGCCAAGGTCAGCTGGACACAAGTTGAAACCGGCTCGGCTATCACCTGGAAATACCCTAGCTGTGTGCTGCGGGGTGATAACAGCGTGGGTGAATTCTATTCGGTTGCCCTGACCAATAACTTCCAACAGGCCGATACCGGAACCAAAATGATTCATCTTGGTAAAAATACCCGGAGCACTATTATTTCTAAAGGTATCTCCGCCGGCAAAAGTAATAGTAGCTATCGTGGCTTGGTAAAAATTGGCCCTGGCGCAGAAAACGCGCGTAATTATACGCAATGTGATTCCCTGCTTATCGGCGATCAATGTGGCGCCCATACCTTCCCCTACATCGAAAGCAGAAATAAAACGGCGGTGCTCGAACATGAAGCCACCACTTCAAAGGTCAGTGATGATCAGTTGTTTTTGTGCAAACAACGCGGTATCGATGCAGAGCATGCAGTATCCATGATCGTAAACGGTTTCTGTAAAGAAGTGTTTAAAGAACTCCCCATGGAGTTTGCCGTTGAAGCCACTAAATTATTAGAAGTCAGCCTTGAAGGATCGGTAGGCTAAACAAGAGAGATGACAATGCTAGAAATCAAAAACTTACACGCAAGCGTAGACGGCCAGCAAATACTGAAAGGCCTGAATTTAACTGTAAAGCCGGGAGAAGTTCACGCCATCATGGGGCCTAACGGTTCTGGCAAAAGCACGCTCTCTCAAGTGCTCGCCGGCAATGAAGCATACGAAATCACCGAAGGCAGTATTGATTATCAAGGCAAGGATCTGCTGGACATGGCAACTGAAGAACGGGCGCGCGAAGGTGTCTTTCTTGCATTCCAGTACCCTGTCGAAATACCGGGCGTCAGCAACCTGCAATTCATGAAAACGGCCATCAACAATATTCGTCGCCACAGAGGGCTTGATGAAATCAATGCCGCAGAATTCATGAAGCAGGCCAAAGCCAAAATTGAACAAGTGAACCTTGACCCGGCCTTCCTGAAACGCGGTGTCAACGAAGGTTTTTCCGGTGGCGAA
>JBFHPN010000100.1:0-7231 GCA_041592735.1 Oleiphilaceae bacterium
ACGCAAGGAGTCGCAATAGAGCGAGTAGAACTGACCTTCGTCGTGGACGGTCAGACGCATATCTTTACTGAATTTGAATCAACGACTCGCTCGATGTTGCGTCCCGTCAATGTCAGTACGCCTGCTTCTTATTACACGCTTCTGGGTACGGCTGGAACAGATCGGGTTTCATCGGATCCGGATAGTGATATTAATGGTTCTTCCTTCGATGCCACTATCAAAATGCCCGTGAATATTGATATCAGCAACGCGACATCCGCTACGGTCACTATTGTGTTTCTGGATACTGATACGGCGCAAGGTGATCCTGAAGCTTTTTACGACTACAGCAACGGTTTTGAGTCAGTTGCCTTGGTCAGCGCAGCGGATGCCGCCTATCTGGATGCCTTGGCAGCCGGTCATTTAGGCGCCCCATTGGTGTTGAAAAGCGATGGCAGTGAAACCCTCAGTTGGACTTACTTTCCTTCAAGCCAGAGCTACTATCTGGTGTCGTATGAGGATTTGTTCCCGAATCGCGGTGATTACGACTTTAATGATCTGGTGGTGGCCTATCAGGTGGCCGTCGGCCATAACGCAAATGCAGCAGCATCGGTCATTCAGGGGAATGGCTTCCTGATTGCGAGAGGTGCGGCCTATCAGCACGACTGGCATCTCAGAATAGCCTTGCCGGAAACCGTGACCGGCAGCGCCACGCAGAGTGTTTATGCCTATGGCTCAGAAACACCGATGGCAGGTTACCCTCGGCAGAGCACTGTGTTGGGAAGTATCGACCTGCCAATGGTTGAGTCGATTGCCGAGATCTTTAGTGATGGTGGTTCCACTTATGTAAATACCTTTGCTGAACAGTCGATCCAAAAGGGTCCAAGATTCGAATTCAGCGTGTCACTGGATAACCCGGTGCCGATGAATCAAATTGGCGCGGCTCCTTTTGACCCCTATCTCTATGTTCACGATACAGCCTATGAGGTTCATTTGCTGGGTAAAGCCCCGGTGTTGCCCTATTCACGCAATGAACTCGATGGCCACACGGTATTTAAAGATGAAAACGGCTACCCGTTTGCCATGATCATACCGGATTATTGGGAGCCCCCGCTGGCCGCTGAAGATATTGGTTTGGCTTATCCCGACTTTATTGATTTTATCAATTCACAGGGCAGCCGGTCTTCAAATTGGTATATGCGCCCTCAACAAGGTCGCGTCAAAGTCATCGATTTTTTCAACTGGTAAGAACATTAAACGCTTGGTTCAAAGCCAGGCAGGCAGCCCGGTATTTATTTTTAAACCTTAATTCCTTGAGTGAGATGTAATGATGAAGGCTAAAGTGATTGAAATACTAAGACGCACTGCATCGCACGCCTTTGTCAACTGGCTATTCTGGTTGGCGGGTGCTCAGGTTATTAATCGCGTGTTCCGTCTTGCGGCGACGATTATCATCGCCAGAATATTAGTGCCGGAAGCCTATGGCATGTTGGCCATCATTTTCACTGTTCATGAGCTGGTATTTGTCATTATGCGTCGGTCCACGCAGGTAAGGCTGGTACAGGCGGATAATGCTCAAATGGACCAGTTGTGCCAGACATCTTATACCTTGAACTGGCTGATATCGCTCACGTTATTCTGTGTGCAGATAGTGGCTGCCTGGTGTGTGAGTGAGGTGTATGACAACAGCGCCTTGTTTTGGCCGGTGTGTGCCATGGCGCTGGTGTATCTTCAATTACCTTTCGCCATGGTGCAAACAGCGCTTAATCTTCGCGAAGGGCGAGTGAATATCGTTGCCCGGATTGATATGTCACAAAGTTTTTTGGATGCGCTTATTTCCATCGCTCTTGTCCTCGCTGGCTGGGGGATATGGGGTGTCGTGCTGGCTAAAGTTTTGGTGACGCCTGTCTGGATATATTTCCACCGAAAATATTGTCAGTGGCGGCCAACTTGCTGGATCAGTCTGAAAGGCTGGCGGCAGGTATTTACTTACTCCAGTAATGTGATTGCTGATGATCTGCTGATGACCCTGAGAAATAATATCGACTATTTGCTGATTGGCTATGTCTGGGGTGTCGAAGCACTGGGTATTTATTTCTTTGCATACAATGCGGGGCTGGGAATTTCCATGAGCTTGCAGCATGCCATTGGTGCGGCTTTGATGCCTTATTTATCGAAAGTGAAGCGTGATACGGGCCATATCATGAGAAGTTTTCTGCTTACCCTTTCTGTGTCAGTTTCTTTGACGGCCTTGCTGGTGCTGCTACAAACCCAGTTAGCTTTTTGGTATGTCCCACAGGTATTTGGGGCCCAGTGGGTTGAGCAGGGGGTGATTCCCATGCTGATACTCCTTTGCTGGTCTGCCATTCCGCGGGTATGTCTCGAATCTGTATTTACGGCTTTGCGTGTTCAGAATAAGCCTGGTTTGGTCCTTAAACTCAATTTGCAGCTGTCTGTTGCCTTGATTACAGGTATCATTTGTGCCGTTTCCTTTGGGTTGATGGCGGTTATCTGGACTATTCTGGCGGTCCATCTGGTTATGATGTGTGTGGTTTTCTACTCGGCAAGGACGCATTTCTTGCCAGAAAACAAGGCGCAAAACGAGAAGATTTATTTTAATAATTCAAGCCAGGTAGCTGCGGGTGAGTAATGCGCGTCACTTATTAAATGGAAACCATCACTGCGAGAAAGTACGGTGAAGAAGTAATGTAAGGAAATTCTTTTATGATATCGAGTAAGCTTTTTAAATGGTGGTTTATTTATATACTGCTGGCCGGTAATAGCCTGTGTTTGATGGCGCAGGGCAGAGATTCGCTGGATTATTCAGCGCCACGTTCTGTTGAAGAAAGCCGCCCTTTGCGCTTTGCCTGTAATGTGTTTGAGCCGCAGAAGATAGCCCTACCCAGTGAAAGCGATTATCCAGGCTATGATCTTGAACTGATCACGGCGGTATTTAACTCTCAGGGCCATCGCGTTGAATTTGAATTCTTTCCCTGGAAGCGTGCCTATCTCTTGGTGGAAACCGGTGAGTTTGATGCTCTGTGCAGCTGTTCCTGGTTACCTGAACGCGCCGAGCATTTCTTATATTCCGATCAAATGGGGCAGGTTTCCAAAGGGATATTTGCCCTGGAGGAAAAGAATATTCTTCAACTAAGCGACTTGCGGGATAAGTCAGTTGGGGTTGTTTCTGGTTATAATTTAGAGCAAGAACTCTTAGAAGCTGGTGTGCAGGATGTCCATACGGTCGTCGATGATGAGTTGTTATTGAATTTATTGTTGTATCGGAGAGTTCAGGCGATTTATTCGTATGAAGCACCGATCCGCAGTTTAATTAAAAAGCAGCCGCGTGAGACGAATATTCAGTTTCACCTGCTTGACAGTTCGCCCTACTATTTGTGCGTGAGCAAAGTAAATAAAGATGCAAATTCGCTATTGGAGAAATTCAATCATGGCTTGAAAGCACTGCGTGCATCAGGCCGGGATCAGCAAATTATTCAGCGTTATCTTGCGCGCTAAACGTATTGATTTTCAATGCCTGTGGCCAATTAAGCTCAGCACGTGCCGACCAGAATCGTCGGCATAGCCTCACGAAATAGGCAGGGCTTCCGTGCCCTTGTGATCATGCAGCAGCGGAAAGCCCGGTTGCTGACGGTTTTTTCGCTAGAAAGTTCCCTTGAATGGCCTTAGTCAGGCCTTGTTTAACCTTGCTTGGCGCTTGAAGTACCTTGCTCTGTTGCCGGGTAAACAGTTTCTGTGTGGTGCGTAATCCTCGCTGTGCCCAACGCGGGAGTTTGTCTGCGGGTGGTAGCGCATATTTCAGGGTATTTTCAGCCACCGTTTTAAGTTGGTTCGACAAGCTGTCTATATGATAGGGGATGCCATAACGTGCGCATATTTCCTGTACTTTCGGGCTCATCTCACGATACCGCCATGCAGGAATATCAGGATACAAGTGGTGCTCTACCTGGTGGCTTAAATGCCCGCTGAGAATGTGTGTCCACAGGCCGCCTGTGAAATTTCCAGATCCCAGAATCTGTCTGAAATACCACTGGCCTTTGGTTTCCGCTTCCGCTTCTGCTTCTGTAAAGGTGTAATTACCTTCGGGTAAGTGGCCACAGTAAATCACAGCGAAGGCCCATATATTACGTATCCCTCTGGCTGCTGCATTGCCTAATGCCACTTTTGCAGCAAAGGGGCCTGCCAGCAGGGGTAGTGCAATAAACTCTTTTAATACCAGCTTGTTGGATTTATGCATGAACTCAAGCAATTCGGTTTTGAGCTCGCTTAAGGGCATGCGTTCGCGGCTGGCTTCCGCCTGCATGGATTTAGGCAGAAGGTAGCGGGGTAGTTCCAAATCGTAAAGTGCAATGGAATATTCAAAAAGTAAGCCGCTCAAAGGAATGATGACCGGCTGAAGTAAGTGCACAGGATTCCACTCGACATCTTTGGAGAAACGAAACAGGCCAAAGCCATAATCGGTATCTTTGCCGATAATATTGGTATAAGCGTGGTGATGGAAGTTATGTGCACGCTTCCAGTTTTTAGCTGTACCGACGATATCCCACTCGTAATCGCGGGAATTCAGGGTGGGGTGATCCATAAAATCATATTGGCCATGAATCACGTTATGCCCGATCTCCATGTTTTCAAGGATATGTGACAGGCTTAGACTCATTACGCCCAGGCTCCAGCTGACCGGATCAAGACTAAAATGAATCAATAGGCGACCGGCCAATTCGAGTCTGTCTTTGATCAGTACGATGTTTTCAATATGATCAATGTCAGCCTGGCCGATACGGGCTTCGATATCTGCTCTTAGGGCGTCTAATTCTTCCTGAAGTGCATTAAATTGTTCGGGGCTTAGTTCGGGTTTTTTAAAGCTGTCCATAGGGTATGTCCTTTCAATAATCAGGTGTTCAGCCTGGCGTGTAAAAGCGCATGGCCGTTTGCAGGGTTTAAATTTCGAGTTTCGTATCGCTGACCGCCTGAGTGATGCAGGTCAGAATATATTCGTTGGCGACTGAAGAGCGCTGCCCGCTTAACAAGTTGACGGTTTCACCACTTAATTTTTTGCAGCGACAGGTTTTACAAATGCCTGAGCGACAGCCAGACGCAATTTTAAAACCCCTTGATTCCGCTTCTTCAAGCAGTGTTTTTTTGGTCATTGGTGCACCGGGCTCATTTGCAAACTGGACCTTGGCGCGTGATTGTATTGCTACCTTAGACAGGTCGAGTGCGAAAACTTCTTTGTGGATCTGGTAGTCAGCGACACCCAGCGTATTGAGTGACTGGCTGGCTGCTGTCATAAACGGGGCAGGTCCGCACAGGTAAATTTCATACTTGCTGAGTTTGTTTAAATTGCTGAAGTGTTGTGACGCTATTCGGCCGCTTAAGCCTTGCCAGGTTCCTGTTGCTTGTTCCACGCAGTAATTGATTTTCAAATGCGGCATGGAAGCACATAAACTTTCCAGCTCTTTATGAAAAATAATATCGTCTGGCGTGCGTGCATAATAAAAACAGTCAATTTCGCTTTTGTTGGCGGTGTCTGCAAGAAATCTCAGCATCGACATCATCGGCGTAATGCCGCTGCCTGCTGCTATAAAGAGCAAACGGCCTGGCGTTTGCTCAGGTAAGATAAATTCGCCGGAAGCCTGCGTAAATTCGAGGGTTTGTCCGGTTTTAAGATGCTCTGCCAGCCAATTTGAGGCAGCGCCACCCGGCACACGCTTCACTGTCAGTGAAAAGGCAGGTAACAGTTTCGGGCTGGATGACAAGGTATAGGTTCGCTCCAGGGTAGTGCCCTGGCTGCCCGGCAGGCGAACATTGATATGTGAGCCCGGGGCGAAAGGTCTGAGCGGCGTTGCTTCGGGTAGAAACTGGTAGCTGAAGGTATCTCGAGTTTCTTCTGTTATAGCTATACAGGTTGCACGAAACCACGTTTTCTTGCTGCCAGTGGATGCTAGCGGTTCAGGTGTATCGATGGAAATGGTTTGCATATGTGCTCTCCCGTATGCGTATTTAGTTTTGGAGTACACTTGTACTCTGTAATGCATTAGATCGAAAAATATCCAAATAAGCAAATTAAATTCTTTAAAACCTTTAAAAATGTGCTTCTGTAGGGGTTTGTGGTTTTAGATTGCATGCCTTGTTGAGGCTTGATTTGCTTTTTTGTTTTGTTATAAATATACAAATGTAAGTTTAGTGAGGTGTTTTTCGGTTCGTTCATGCGGGCGTTGGGTGTTTTTTTATTTCTTTAGGGGGGTGTCAGCTTTGCTATGCTGCTTCCGGTTTTTCTATGAAAATGTCGCTATAATCTTTGCCAACTATAATTCTAATAACAAAGTGAACGTATCTGGATGTTTCGAATTTCTGTTGTCTTGTTTTTGAGTGGTTGCGCTTTGGTGCAGGCGGGTGGCTTTGATAATAGCGGTCGGCCATTTGATATCATTTTTGGTGAAGGTGCTGCGCTCAAGCTAAATTATAAATACATCCAGCCGGATATTTTGCTCTCTGTTAAATCGGGGCAGGCGTCAGGGCAGGTAGATGTGGATAACATTGTGTCTCCTTACGAGGATGCGATGCTCGCACTTCGCTGGCAATTTCACGATAGTTTGCACTGTGCAGCCCAATGGGAGGAACCCTTCCGCTTTCAAACGGCCTACCCGGATGATCAATTGAGTTATCAGGCTGACCCTGCTGATCCACAAACGCAAATTCCTGCGCCAGTGCATTCAAATTACGCTAGTCAATCCCTTACGCTGGCATGTCGGGGGGATCTGGTGTTTGAGCATGCGTTTGAGGCTTTCAGATACTCCAGGCTCAGTCTTATTGCGGGGCCTAAATACCAGTTTATTGAGGGTAGCTTCAGCTCGGATCTGAGTCGCTATAATGAAGGTACTGCGGATAATTATCGTGCTACGTTGAAGGGTTCTGGTGAGTGGGCTTATCTGGCTGGGATCGCTTATGAGATTCCGGAATTGGCATTCCGGTTGTCGATTTTTTTTCATAATGCGATAGAGCACCAATTAACAGGCACTGCTTCAGCACCCAATGCCAATTTCACCGAGAGGATAGAGCAAGCGCTTAGAGGAAAGACGCTGACGCCAAAGTCGATAAGTCTGGGATTGCAGACGGGCCTTACAGAGAACTGGCTGTTTTTTTTGTTGTTGCGTTGGGGGGAGTGGTCCAGTGTGGATGAAATAGATATTGAGGCCGGCCCCTTAAGTCAGAAGCTGAAGATGTTTACCAGTGA
>JBFHPN010000101.1:0-7217 GCA_041592735.1 Oleiphilaceae bacterium
AGCTGATCAATAGGCACCATCAATTGGAAGCGTTCAGCCATTGGTAGGAAGAGACTTGCTACAATGAGATTGCCATCAACCTCTATGCGAGACAAAATCTGATGATAGTACACCTCCTCTCTGGCATTAAAGACAGTTTGAGTGTGCAGTAATAAGCTCCTGGTCGCCAGTACATCTTGCAAAATACGACGCCACTCATTGGCCTCACGAACTTCAGCATTAATATCAATATTTTCGATGTAAGCATAACGCTGCCAGCCAGACAACTTTTTGCCTTGTGCCTGCCGCAAGGCCATATCAGCTTTTGATAGCAAAATACTCGATGTGTCTCCGACTTGCACACAGGCCACGCCAAGATGAAAACAATCATCCCTTAACAATTGTTTTATCTCGGTAAGCGAACTTAAATCATTCATTAAATTTTCAACGATAAGATCAATTTCAGAAGAAATCACAGCGGGTAGAAATAAACTGAACGCACCCCCGTCTCTTCTGGCCGCAAACGAACCATGATGCGCTTTAACCAGCTTCTCAAGCAAAAGAGACACATTAATTAACAAGCGATCCGCTTCTTGTCGACCCTTGGTGTCATTAATAAAACCTAGATTATTAATCTGCAAAAAAATGAGGCTACCCTGCACGGTATGCTGCAATGAATCCAGCTCTGTTTTAAGGCGGGCATCAAAACCTTCACGATTACCAAGGCCGGTAAGATGATCAACAAATGACTTGGCTCTCAAGGTCTCGATCAAATTTAATTGCTCAGTAAACACCCTGCCTAATTGATCCCCCATGTCGTTCATTGCCTGAGCCACGCCAGCTAACTCACGGGTTTTCGGGAAAGGCGCGCGCACAGAAAATTGTTTCTGGGACATCGCTTTTGCCTGCCACTCAATCAATTTCAGCGGGACCAGCAATCTGTTTAATAAAAAGTGGGCACCTATCAAACCAAATAAAGCAATACCCAAAAACCAGACAAACTGGTTACGTATCATTTGCCACAACTCAAGATAGGCAAAACCGGGGTAACTCTGAACAACCAAGGTTCCGCGCTGTTGCCAGCCGGCCATGACTTCTGCCGTTTTAGACGGTGCAGGAAGATCTACGATGTTGACAAACCATTCCGGCACATCGATCACTGAATGGCTTCGCTTACGAATCACCAGCGGGCTGCCGTCAACCGCAAAGAGGACCATTTGCTGATATTCCCCGCTATCAAACAAGCTATCGAGCATTCTTTCAGCCATCACCAGATCCTCTGGGTCGCTGATATTTGATAGTGACAAACCCAGTGAATTAGCAGCATCCTGCGCATGTGAGCGGAGCTGCTGACTAAAATTATCCTTAGTCATCGAGATATTGAGAACGAAGGATATGAATAGCAACAAGAAAAACAGCAAACTAATGTAGCCTAATAACGTTTGCTGCAAGGTTCGATGGCTGGGTTTCTTCATGCTCTTAGATCACACTTCGGATTGAGTTGTTATAGTTACGCAAACTGTGAAGCAGGAGCAATCGTCCTTGCTCCTTTGGTCAGTAGCATAGCTTTAACGGCAGGCGATGTCACTGATTTCGCATTATTACGATAACAAACAAGGGGTTTGCCCTTGCCTCACTACACATAAACATACGCAAAAAAAACAAGGCCCGGACAGTTTGCCGGCATTCAATTTCAAAGCATATCAATCAGCTTACAAAGCCTGACATTTTTTGACGATAAAAACCTGTGAATTACCTTCATAAAGCTAAATTTAGTACTAGACTGTTTATCGGTATCATTTAAAACCTGTGCAGATGAAAACCCGTTAAGTAGCACTACATGATTGCTAATAGCGATATGCCGCATTTTGGGTTCTTATTAACTGCCGATTGTCTACCCAATAATCGATACAGCACTAAAACCAACTGATAGATTAGGACAGCTGAATGGCGCCCGATAATCAACGTGAAAAGCTGAAACAACTCTTCGCAAAACGCGTCACAACTCAAGCACGGGTTGTTCTCGATCTTTATCAGAAGTGCAAAGCCAGTGAATGGCAATCATTCGAACGTAATTCTGATTTTGCCGATGCGTCTGATAAATTGTATCGTTTTGCAACGCGTTTCAATATGAGCCGTCATGAGAAAGTCGCCACGTCTATATGCTCAAACCTGCAAGATTATTTAGCAAACTATGACCCTGAAAAGCCAGAAACACAGAGTTTGTCTTCTGAAAACATTCAAGCCATCGAAAAATCTATCCAAACTCTCAATGACTGCACTTTACGAAAAAGTGACCAAAGTGAAAATCTGCACACCATTGGCCAACACAATCCACGAACCTATCTCAGACCTCCAATTTATCTGGCGCTTAATAATAGTGAATATGCCAACCGCATAATTAATCAATTGGAATTCTTCGGCTTCAGATCTGTGAACTTTCAATCGGCTGAAGACTTTATTCATGCTGCGGCGCAGGATAAACCAGAAACCATCGTGGCGGATGTCGATTTTGGCGGCGAAGTACTTGGTGGTATCGAGGCAGTCCGTCAAATCCAAAGCTGTCACGAAACCACAATCCCGACTATTTATGTCAGTGAACACCGTGACGATATTGAAACACGACTGCTGGCCTCCAGAAACGGCGGGGAAGAGTTTTTTTACCGGGCAGTTGACCCAGGCCAGCTCATTGAAAAAATTGAACAATACACTCACTCAAATGTACAGGATCCTTATCGAATTCTGCTGGTTGACGACTCCAAGGCCCAAGCCAAATATATCGAGAACATTCTCATCAAAACCGGCATGATACCCAAAGTGGTCATAGACCCTATGCAGGTTCTGGTTGCACTGGAAAAGTTTCAACCAGAAATCATTATCATGGACATGTACATGCCGGGCTGCACAGGTATGGAACTGGCGCGTGTCATTCGCCAACAAGACCGGTTTCATAGCGTTCCAATCATTTATCTGTCTGCAGAGGATGATGTCAACAAACAACTGCATGCAATGAGCCTGGGAGGGGATGACTTTCTTACCAAGCCCATAGACCCCAAGCATCTGATAGCCACATTACAAAACCGCGGAAGAAGAGCCCGGTCTTTATTGGCACTAATGATCAGAGACAGCCTGACCGGCCTCTATAACCATACCCATACCTTGTATTTGCTGGAGCAGGAAATAGCCAAAGGAATAGAGCAAAACAAACCTGTCTGTTTCGCCATGCTGGACATTGATTACTTCAAAAAAATTAATGATAACTATGGCCACCCTATTGGCGATCGCGTATTGAAAAGCCTATCGCTTTTTCTGAAACAACGCCTGCGCAAAACCGATCATATAGGCCGCTACGGGGGTGAAGAATTTGCTATTGTACTGCCCAATACAACCGAACGGGATGCCAAAACAATCATCAATGAAATACGCGAGCGTTTTGCAGAACTCCCCCAACCGACTGGAGATCGTACCTTCAATGTAACCTTTAGTTGCGGGATTGCATTAGCGGAAGATGAAAATGCGCAATTAGTTTGTGAGAAAGCCGACCAGGCGCTCTACGACGCTAAACGGAACGGACGTAATATGGTCCGCTGTTACAATATTGACATGTAACGAAACCTGCTTGTAAATAACCGAAAACATGGGCAAACTAGCCAGCAAAATGTAGTTAAACGGCAATGTTGCTCAACCTATCTTGCGCGCAAAAACCTGCCTGTTTAGAATCACCTCACGTTTCATTACTGCTGGGCATTGAATATGACAGACATACTTGTGCTTCATGGTCCGAATCTTAATCTGCTCGGAACGCGGGAACCGGATATTTATGGGCACGAAACGCTGGCAGACATAAACCAGCGCCTCTCTGAACTGGCAGCCAAGGCAGATATATCACTGGCGACCTTCCAAAGTAATGCAGAACACGCCCTTATCGAACGCATTCATGCAACGAAAACAGATGGCACCCAGTTCATTATTATTAATCCAGCTGCATTTACACATACCAGTGTGGCACTCAGAGATGCTATCAGTGCAGTCGGCATCTCCTTTATCGAAGTGCACCTGTCTAATGTACATTGCCGCGAACCGTTCAGACATCACTCTTTTTTTTCTGATATCGCAATGGGTGTCATTTGTGGCCTGGGAAGCAAAGGTTACGATTTTGCACTAATGAAAGCGATAGAGACACTGAAATCTTAATGACAGGAACAAATATGGACATCCGAAAAATTAAAAAGCTTATTGAATTGGTAACAGAGTCTGATATAGAAGAGCTCGAGATCAAAGAAGCAGAGGAAACAATTCGAATCAGCCGGCGTTCAAAAGCCGTTAATCAAACGGTTATGCTGAGTCCGGCAGGCGCGGCTGCATCTGCCAGCGCCGCACCAGCATCTGCCGAGCAAGCACCAGCGGTTGCTGCGCCTGTTACCAGTGCGTCTATCAATGCGCCTATGGTCGGCACCTTTTATCGCGCACCTTCTCCGCAATCGGCCCCCTTTGTTGAAGTCGGCCAAAGCGTCAAAGAAGGCGATGTTATTTGCATCATAGAAGCGATGAAGATGATGAATCAAATCGAGGCTGATCGCAGCGGTGTTATCAAGTCCATAGAGATCAATGATGGCCAGCCAGTTGAGTTTGACCAGGTTCTATTCACCCTTGCCTAAACTGAGCTGATCAGGACGGATCGAGATTGAAATCATGTTAAAAAAAGTCTTAATAGCGAATCGAGGTGAAATTGCTCTTCGTATTCTGCGTGCCTGCAAAGAAATGGGGATTGCATCTGTCGCGGTACATTCAAAAGTCGACAGAGACCTGATGCATGTCCGACTGGCAGACGAATCCGTCTGCATCGGCAATAACAGCCCTAGCGAAAGTTATTTAAATATACCTGCCATTATCAGTGCCGCCGAAGTCACTGGTGCTGAGGGTATCCATCCGGGTTACGGATTTCTGGCTGAAAACGCCGATTTTGCCGAGCAAGTTGAAAAAAGCGGCTTTACGTTTATTGGCCCACCCGCCCATATCATCCGCTTAATGGGCAATAAGGTGTCGGCAATTAAAGCCATGACCTCAGCAGGCGTCCCTACGGTGCCTGGCTCTGACGGGCCGATCACCAACAATCAGGACCGCACCCGCGCCATCGCAAATAAAATTGGCTACCCAGTGATCATTAAAGCCGCATCAGGTGGCGGGGGCCGAGGTATGAGAGTGGTTCATCAAGAAGAAGATCTGCTGAATGCCATTGCATTAACCCAGCTGGAAGCAAAAACAGCTTTCGGTGACGATACCGTATATCTGGAAAAGTTTTTGGATCGCCCCAGACACGTTGAAGTTCAAGTTCTTGCTGACAATTTCGGTAATGCCATTCATCTTGGAGACCGGGATTGCTCGCTACAACGTCGACACCAGAAAGTTATCGAGGAAGCCCCAGCACCGGGTATTAATGAAGATGCCCGCCAGAAAACACTGAATGCCTGCATCAAAGCATGTAAAGACATTGGCTATCGCGGAGCCGGCACCTTTGAATTTTTATATCAGGATGATCATTTCTATTTTATTGAAATGAATACCCGCGTGCAGGTGGAACATCCTGTTACAGAGATGATTACTGGCATAAACATTGTCAAAGAACAGATTAGAATTGCATCGGGCTTGCCCCTTTCTGTCAGTCAGGATCAAATCACATTCAGAGGGCACGCGATCGAGTGCCGGATTAATGCCGAAAACCCGAAAACCTTTATCCCCAGCCCCGGTCTGGTTAAACAATTTCATTCTCCCGGGGGGATGGGCGTCAGAGTCGATTCCCATTTATATAATGGTTATCAGGTCCCTCCATTTTACGACTCATTAGTGGCTAAATTAATTTGTCATGGAGAAGATCGTGAAGAAGCATTGAATCGAACAGCTAATGCACTGGATGAAATGGTCGTTGATGGCATCCAAACCAATATCCCTTTGCATCGTGACCTGGTGATTGATCAGAAATTCAGAAATCTGGACTTTACTATTCATTATCTTGAAAAACTTATTTCGTAATTTAACGTTGGGTACACAGTGCCCAACATCTTATCAGGTACCACAAAAATGAGCTGGATCCAACTAAAGGCACTTATATCCCCGTCTCAGGCTGACGCAATGGAAGAAAGTTTGATGGCCGCGGGCGCTTGCTCGGTTACCTACGAAGATGCTCAGGATCAGCCTGTTCTGGAACCGGAACTTGGCACGACCCCATTATGGGATGCCACGATTATTACCGGCTTATTTACAGCAGAAGAAGATATGCAGGCGGCACAAACGGTTGCCTGCAACGTGTTTAAACACCTGACTGGCACGCCAATGCCTGATTATCGTATTGAAGCTCTTGAAAACCAGGACTGGACACGTGCCTGGATGAAAGATTTCAAACCCATGAAATTCGGCTCGCGTTTATGGATCTGTCCCAGCTGGCAAGCTGCACCCGATGAAAACGCCGTAAACCTTTTACTCGACCCTGGCTTGGCATTCGGCACCGGCACACATCCGACAACAGCCCTTTGTCTGAAATGGCTGGATTATCAGGGTTCAGAAATCCAGAATAAATTTATTATCGATTATGGCTGCGGCTCTGGCATTTTAGGCATTGCCGCCTTGCTCCTGGGCGCTTCATCGGTACTCGCCGTCGATAATGATCCTCAAGCATTATTGGCAAGCAAGGAAAATCTTTCTCGAAATAAGCTTGAAAGCTCAAGGTTAACAACCTATCTTCCCGAAGAAACCCCGACGGAACAAGCAGACATTCTTCTTGCCAACATACTTGCACAACCTCTATATACATTAAGAGATCGCCTGGCTTCCCTCACCAAACCAAGAGGACAAATTGTGCTCTCTGGCATCCTTGAAGATCAGGCAGCAGACCTTAAAAAACATTATGAAGAACACTTCACAATGGATCAGATTGTCATTGAAGAAGGCTGGGCACGCTTGACCGGCACAAAAAATGCCACATAATAAGCATTCTGTAAGATTATAAAAATATAGCGTTGATCTCTAAACGCCTACCTTCACCCGATATTAAGTGAACCCGCGACCGGACAGGATCAAAATAACAGCATGAGCTACACTCAATTGACACAATGTCCACACTGCAAGGCGTCCTTTAAGGCAACGGAAGAGCAGCTAAGTGTCGCCAATGGTCGAGTGCGTTGCGGTGCCTGCCTGAATATTTTCGATGCCATCGCTTACAGAATAAATGATCCTGAATACAC
>JBFHPN010000102.1:0-7217 GCA_041592735.1 Oleiphilaceae bacterium
CGGCCCATACCAACAATAACAATCGATGCGCCGTTAACGGTTTCGCAGGGTTTGCGTAAAGAGGCCTTATCACGCTGGTAACGGGTAAAGAGTTGCTTGTTCGAGGAATAGATGGCATGCGCCGATTTATAGATCAGGGTGGTAAATACAAAAGAAAACGATATGGCCAGGGCAATAATGACCAGCCATTCCTGGTCAAGCCAGTTTTGCTGAACACTCAGGCTCGCAACGATCAAGCCGAATTCACTGTAGTTAGCTAATAGTAAGGCAGATAAAAAACTGGTTCTGGCACGAATATTGAGTAAGATAAATATTCCGAAAAATAGTAGAAATTTAACAGGGAGGACCAGTGCAAATAAACTGGCCACCATTAACATATCCAGAGTGGGTAGCGCGGTAAATCCGATTGATAAAAAGAAACCAATTAAAAACAGGTCTTTGAAGCTCATCAAGGATTTATACATTTCATTTGCCTTGGGTAAGCCTGCTATCAACATGCCGATCACCAGCGCACCAAGGTCACCTTTGAGTTTAACTAACTCAAAGAGTTCGACCCCACCGAATGCCAATAGAAAACCGAGCAGGGGGAGTAATTCTCCGTGACCGCTGCTCTCTGTTAGCCGCTTGATAAAAGGTCTGACCAGAATCAGGCTGAACAGTGCCAAGGCCCATATGCTTGGGATTTTTCCTGTGGCAAAGATTAAAAATATCACCGCTGCAATATCCTGAATAATCAGGATGCCTATGGCCAGATCGCTATGTCTGGTTTTGAGCTCGGCATTGTCTTCCAATACCTTGATAGCGCAGACGGTACTGCTGAAGCTGAAAGCAAATCCGATAATCGCTATTTGCGCCATATTTAGTTCAAAATAGTGTGCGCTAGCTATTAGCGTGGTTATGATCAAAAGCGGAAACAGGATGATGATCCAGAGGCCCATATGACTCAGGGTGGCGCTCCAAATGTTACCACTCAGCAGTTGTTTGATGTTCACCTTCAAACCGATGGTAAATAGCATAAGCGATATACCCAGATCGGCGAGGGTTTGCAGGGATGTATCGGGCTGAACACCCAGGGCGTGAAGGAAGAAGCCTGCTAAGAGATAGCCTACCAACGGAGGTAAGGTTAATAATTTGGCGGCATAACCAAATAGGAAGGCCACTAAAATCCATATAAAACTCATGTTTTATTCTTTCTGCTTGCTGTATAGGCTTGAAGGTTTCGCTTAATCTTGATTGTTGACTAAATAATAGATTAAAACAAATATTATTATGCCTGTTTTTTGTTAATACTCTTGTCCAGCAGGATGATCGGAAAGATCCCGACAAGGACTATCACCAGCGCGGATAAGGCACTTTTCTCTATCAGTTCGTCTGAGGCAAATTGATAGACCTGGGTAGCAAGCGTCTCAAAATTGAAAGGTCTTAAAATAAGGGTGGCGGGTAATTCCTTCAGGCAGTCGACAAAGACGACAAGCATACCCGTTAGCGCACCGCGTTTGATGATCGGCAGGTGGACGCGAAAGAGTGTTTGTAGCTGAGTCAGGCCAAGTGAGCGGGCGGCCATATCCATATTTGGTGTTACTTTGCCCAGGCTGGAATCAATCGAGCCTGTCGATACTGCCAGAAACCTGACAGTGTATGAGAACACAATGGCAAATGCGGTGCCGGTAAAAATCAAGCCTGTGGAAATTTGAAAATAGTCCCGCATCAAACCATCAATAAAGTTATCGAATCCAGCAAAAGGAATAATGATACCCACCGCTAATACGGCACCGGGGAGGGCGTAGCCCAGGCTTGAAATGGTGACCAGAGCCTGGCTGGAGTTACTTGGGCTTAAGCGTTTGGTATAGCTCAAAATGACCCCAAGTATCAGTGTAATAAATGCGGCACTTGCTGCGAGTCCGAAGCTGTTGAACGCATACGTGAAAAATTGCGTTGTCCAGGAATCTGAAAAGTGTTTATAGGCATAGCTTGATAAAATGCAGAAAGGCACGACAAAACCTAACAGGATGGGCGAGGCAATCAGGAAGGTTGCGAGATAGCCACGAATGCCGGTCAGCTGTGTTCTGGGTATTGGATCTCCTGAGTTTCTGGAATGATATTGTTTCTGTTTTCGTCGAGAATATCGCTCAAGTGAAATCAGAATGACGACCATGAGTACCATCAATACGGCAATTTGGGCCGCTCCACCTATATTGCCCATGTTCAGCCAGGTATCGTAAAGGCCTGCTGTTAAGGTGCGTACCGCAAAATAATCGACTGTGCCGAAATCATTAAGCGTTTCCATTAAAACAAGCGACAAACCAACGGCTAATGCGGGGCGAGCAATGGGAAGGGATACCCGAATAAAAAAGCTTAGAGGTGTCGCGCCTAGGCTTCTTGATACGCGATACAAAGAGACAGATTGTTCCAGGAAGGCGGCGCGTGCCAGCATATAAATATAGGGGTAAAGCACCAGCGACATCATGAGAATCGCGCCACCCATACTTCGGATGGAGGGAAACCAGTAATCCTTAGCCGTTTTCCATCCCATCAGATCTCTCAATGCACTCTGAAGTGGCCCGGCAAAATCCAGTAAATCTGTATATACGTAGGCAATCACATAGGCAGGTACCGCAAACGGCAATAATAAGCCCCAGCTTAACCAGCGTTTTCCGGGAAAGTCATACATGGAAATCAGCCAGGCAGCACCTGTGCCTATGAGCAGACTTAACAGACCAACGCCAAACATCAGAATCAGCGTGTTCTCAATATATACCGGTAACACAGTGTCCAGTAAGTGAGGCCAGACGTTTTCCTCAGGAAACAAAGCCAGATAGAAAACCGAGACGACAGGAAGTGCCACCATAAAGGTAGTGATCAGCGAGCTGGCCAACCAGCCATAATTCTGAGAATAACGATTCACTTTGAAGAGCATAATCTGCCTTATACAGCGCGATTAAATTAAAAAACCAAGCGTTTAACTAAGCAAAACCACTTATTGGCTTAACATACCAAGCAGTGTATGGAGTTATCTCAATAAACAAAAAAGCACAGAGTCCTTATGGTCTCTGTGCAGTGAGTTTAGTCGTAATATTTTTTGCAGGCCGGATTAATCAAGCTTGCCTGCTTTCAGAATGTTCTGAAGTTTAATCATCGAAACCTACTTGATCAACTAATTGCGCTGCCAGTTTTCGATATTTAGCGATTTCGGCCAAGGGCAGGGTATCTGCTTTAAATGAACCCCAGGATTGCATTTGGGCAGAAGGTGCAACCTTAGGGTTGACCGGATACTCATAGTTCTGTTCTGAATAGATGGTCTGCGCAGTTTCTTCGCTCAAGAATACGAGTAATTTTTCTGCAGCAGCTTTGTTAGGGGCGTATTTAGCCATGGCCACACCACTGATGTTTACATGGGTGCCTCGATTATTTTTATTCGGGAAGGTCAGATGAACAGCGTCTGCCCAGGCTTTTTGTTCTGCGTCAGCAAGCATGTTGCCATAGTAGTAGTTGTTACCCAGGGAAATGTCACAGACGCCTTCTTTAATGGATTTGACTTGTGCACGGTCGTTACCTTGTGGTTTTTGCGCCAGATTTGCTTTAACGCCCATTAACCATTCTTTTGCTTCAGCTTCCCCTTTGTGGGCGATAAAAGAAGAAATTAACGCCAGGTTGTAGGGATGTTTTCCGCTTCGCGTACAGATACGACCTTTCCATTCTGGTTTAACCATGTCTTCATAGTTTTCAATGGTGCTAAGATCTACACGCTCTTTGGATGCATAAATAGAGCGGGTGCGGGTGGTCAGGCCAAACCAATGACCGTCCGGGTGGCGATATTGTGAGGGTATATTTTTGTTCAGTTGCTCAAGCTTCACCCCTTGAGTCAATTCTTTTTCATAAATATCAAATAAATAACCAATATCGACGGTGATGACCAAATCAGCCGGAGAATTACGGCCTTCTCTTTCAAGGCGCTCTATAAGACCTGATTTGGCAAAGACCACGTTTACTTTTATGCCGGTTTCTTCGGTAAACTTATTAAATAGTGGCTCAACCAGAAAAGGTTGACGGTAGGAATAAACATTGACCTCTTCAGCATGTGCAAGGGAGCTTAATACAAGAAGGCTTATAGAACCTAATAATAGAGCTAATTGATTTAATAAACGCATAAATTACCTGTTGGGTTATGAGTAAAAGTTAATGTGTTAAAGTGAGTGTTAATATGAAACTAAATAAGAATCATTCTCTATTAATAAATCAACAAGGTCAATACATCTTAGTGGTATTTTCTTTGATCGCGTTTGATCAAGATCAAGCTGCATAACGAAATCGTCATGTTATTCCGGCAAGTAGTGGCCTAAATTGCATGGATCTGCTCGTCTTGTCGGGCTACACTAAGTTTTTTTATGATGGGATGTATTGTTTGTCTACCTTAACTGTTCAGGCTGTTTTATTCAGGCTCAATGTGCTGATGCTATCAGCATCTGTGTTGATCTTGTCTGGTTGTGCGACGTCTGAATTCACCACGCATTACGGGTTATTCACTGCAGAGTCAGCCAGCGGGGAAGTCCGGGAATTTCGGGTTTACTGGCAGACAATTCGCTATCAGGGCTGGGAGGCAAATGAGTTTCGAGCCTTGCCGGTTATTCTGGAGACGCAATGCAGTGAGCGGGTTCTGCGCTTGTATGATGAAAGTTTTGGTAAGGGCTTGAAATGCTCAGATGCGCAAACATCCGGCATTACCTATTGCGGTAGTAACCGGCTTGATACCGACAGGCGTGGTCTGCCCATAGAAGAGGGCCAAACCTGCGCCTCGATAACGGATCGTCACGGTGCGAAGGATATATTATCGTTGAAAGGTGATTTATTGCTCACTATTTCTTGCCGGCCTAAAGAGACCGAGCGTATCGAGTCGGGTAAAAAGGTCAGTACCGACTATTTGATTAATTCAGCCGTTCCTTATGTCATTTCCACCAAGAGTGTCGAAGGTGATGATATCGATGCCTTGGTGCCGCCACTGTTCAATCATTCATCCGTATGTGAGAAATAGTCTCGACTGCTTTAATGCAACTAGGTTGGTCATAGGCGTCACGCAAGAAAATTGAGACGTAGTTAGCAGTATTACCAAATGAATCATCCCTGTTACACGCCATAACATAATGCTACCTGGAATGGTGGTGTTTCAATTCTAATCAGGCAGAATTAACGCAAACAAGCTAAACTATTACTAGTGTCAGATGTTGTCGCACCGTCATGTATTCCTGCTACAGTCC
This sequence comes from Oleiphilaceae bacterium, assembly GCA_041592735.1. Lineage (GTDB taxonomy): Bacteria > Pseudomonadota > Gammaproteobacteria > Pseudomonadales > Oleiphilaceae > PZPK01. The sequence goes on from JBFHPN010000102.1 coordinate 5,253, forward strand.
TGGTTTAGCATTAATCATTTATTTTATAGGTGTTGTCATGTCAACCAAGCGATTGAAAATCGAAGTCAATGCCTTGAAAGAAGGGATGTTTGTGTCTGATCTCGATAGACCCTGGCACGAAACACCCTTTCCCTTGCAAGGTTTCTATATACGTCTAGATGATGATGTAAAAGCGCTTTCTGAATATTGTAAGCATGTCTATATTGATGTTCAAAAAGAGAAAATGAGTTCTGTGCGTGTTGAGCACGCGGTATTCAATCCAAAAGGGAAGGCTGCTCAGGAGCAAAAGAAAACAGAACAGAAGAAAGCCACAAAAGAAATAAAGCTCCCTCCCATCGTGGTTAAATCACCGGTGAAATATGATATTTCGACCTCGATTTATAAAGAAGTCGCGAAAATTGATAAATTACACCGTCATGTCTATGAAGCCTTGAACCAGGTGTTCGCCAATGTGGCTGAGGGTTCTCCAGAGCGCTTTCAAGAGACGATCCGTGAAACGGAAAAAGTTGCTGAGGGCATGGTAGAAAGCATTATCAGAAACCCGGATGCCTTGGTATGGCTGTCTAAAATGAAAGAACAGGATGCTTACAGTTACCAGCACTCCGTTAAGGCGTCTGTCTGGGCTCTAGTGTTTGCGCGCCATTTAGGCTTGACTAAGGATATGATGAAGTCCCTTGCCATGGGTGTTTTACTCGCACATATCGGTAAGGTGAAATTGTCCCAGGAAGTACTCGACGGTGCGCTGGAAGATAACCCGAAATATTTGGCAGCATATCAAGAATATGTTCAGTTCAGTCTTGATGCACTGGCCACGATGGAAAAATTGCCCAAGGGTGTGCAGTCGATTGTGGAATATCATCAGGAACGGCATAACGGCACCGGCTTTCCCAAAGGCGTGACGGGTGAACGTATTCCTCTGTTAGCAAAAATAGCGGGCTTGGTCGATTACTATCAAGAACTGATTACCCCTCGGAAGGAATCATTGGGTATGTCTCCCTTGGCTGCCGTATCTAAACTCTATGAACTCAGAAATGTCAGCTTTCAACAGGATCTGGTTGAGCGTTTTATCGAAGCTGTCGGGGTCTTTCCTACTGGTACACTGGTTGAACTCAGTTCCAACGAAGTCGCCATTGTCACCGGCCATAATCAGGATAGACGTCTGTTGCCGAAAGTGATTGTGGTGTTGGACGAGCATAAACAAAAGCTCAAAGAAGGGCGTTCGCTGGATCTGAAAGAAATGAGTCTTTCCAGTAACCCTAAAGATGCATTATTTATTCGTGACAGCCTGCCGAAGGGGGCCTATGACATTGATGAGAATCAATATCTGTTAAGTGGTGCGACCTCAAAGTGGTCGTGGCGTCATATTACGTCTGCACTTGCGGCGGGCTAGACGGCTGGGTTGCTTCTGCCGTTAAATCAAAAAGACAAAGCAAAGGCTTTCCGTCTTCACTAAAAACCAGTACCTTTGTGCTGGTTTTTTTATTTCAGGTTTAAAAAACATGTCACGTAGCTACTGTAAGGTTTGCGAAAAGCCCGGGCAAGCCTGTATTTGTCGTTGGGTGAAGGTGCAGGCTAACCACCCCTCTATCCTGATTTTGCAGCACCCCGATGAGAGCAAAAGGCCGCTTGGTACAGCGCGATTAGTGGCGCTGGGTTTACGTAATGTGCACGTGCATGTGGGCCTGAGTTTTGAACAAAGACAGTTAGACAGCTATTTGAACGATAGCGGATTGAGCAGCCCTGTACTGGTGTATCCAAAAGCAAAAGATAAGCAACACAACCATCTCGTTGTAGAGACTGAAACACAGCATTCCATTGCATCCGGCTTGCTAAAGCGCTATGACTGCCTCATATTACTTGACGGTACCTGGCGGAATACCCGCGAGTTACTCCTGCTGAATCCTTGGCTGAATGCGCTGCCTTCAATGGAGGTAAAGCACCAAAAGAGTAGCCGTTACCGGATCA
>JBFHPN010000103.1:0-7198 GCA_041592735.1 Oleiphilaceae bacterium
ATACAGATAAGAGAGAGAAAATGCCTACTTACCGCTCTAAAACATCGACTCATGGCCGCAATATGGCGGGTGCCCGTGCGCTCTGGCGCGCAACCGGAATGAAAACCGAAGACTTTGAAAAACCGATTATTGCGATTGCCAACTCTTTCACGCAGTTTGTACCGGGTCATGTCCATCTGAAAGACATGGGCCAATTGGTTGCCAGGCAAATTGAAAAGGCCGGCGGTGTTGCCAAGGAGTTCAATACAATTGCGGTCGATGATGGCATCGCAATGGGCCATGACGGCATGCTATACAGCCTGCCATCACGGGAAATCATCGCTGATTCGGTTGAATATATGGTCAATGCGCATTGCGCTGACGCACTCGTATGCATCTCCAACTGCGACAAAATTACGCCGGGAATGCTGATGGCTGCTTTGCGCCTGAATATCCCGGTGGTGTTTGTATCAGGCGGCCCCATGGAAGCCGGTAAAACCAAACTCTCTGAACATAAACTCGATCTGGTCGACGCCATGGTCATCGCTGCCGATGATAGCGCTGATGATGAAACGGTAGCAGAATACGAGCGCAGTGCCTGCCCGACTTGCGGCTCCTGCTCTGGCATGTTTACCGCCAACTCGATGAACTGTCTGACTGAGGCCATCGGCCTGTCTTTGCCAGGCAATGGCACCACCCTGGCTACCCATGCAGACCGGGAAAAGCTTTTCCTGAATGCGGCAGATACTATTGTTGCCATCACTCGCCGCTACTATGAGCAGGATGATAACTCAGTCTTACCGCGTTCAATTGCGAATCACCAGGCGTTTGAAAATGCCGTCATGCTTGATATCGCAATGGGAGGTTCAACCAATACGATTCTTCATCTGCTCGCAGCGGCACAAGAAGCTGAACTGGATTTCGACCTGGCAAAGATCAATGAACTAAGCCGAAAGATACCTCAACTGTGCAAAGTCGCTCCTAATTCTCCAAAGTATCACATAGAAGATGTGCATCGTGCCGGCGGCATTATGGCAATACTTGGGGAACTCGATCGCGCGGGCTTATTGCATAGCGATATTCCTACTGTGCATAGCAGCAGCATGAAAGAAGCTCTGGCCAAGTGGGATATCATGCAAAATAATGATCCGGCGGTTGCGGAATTTTTCAAAGCAGGCCCTGCCGGCATTCCAACTCAAACAGCCTTCAGCCAATCCACACGCTGGCCAACACTGGATGGTGATCGTGCGAACGGCTGTATTCGCTCGATTGAACACGCCTATTCACTCGAAGGTGGTCTGGCCGTACTTTACGGCAATATCGCTGAAGATGGTTGCGTGGTTAAAACCGCAGGTGTAGACGAATCCATTCATGTATTTACAGGTAAAGCGGTAATTTTTGAAAGCCAGGACTCAGCAGTCAAAGGCATTCTTAACGATCAAGTCAAACCTGGCGATGTGGTCATTATCCGTTATGAAGGGCCTAAGGGTGGCCCGGGCATGCAGGAAATGCTTTATCCTACGAGCTACCTGAAATCCAAGGGGCTTGGAAAGGTTTGTGCCCTGTTAACAGACGGCCGTTTCTCCGGAGGGACCTCAGGCCTGTCAATTGGCCATGCATCGCCTGAAGCGGCAGCCGGGGGTGCGATTGCGCTAATTGAAGCCGGTGACACCATTAAAATCGACATTCCGAATCGTAGCATTAACGTCGATATTTCTAGCGAGGAATTGGAAGCACGACGTGCCGCCATGAATGCCAAAGGCAAAGACGCGTGGAAACCTATTGAAGTCCGCCCAAGAAAAGTATTCGGTGCCTTAAAAGCCTATGCCTTGCTGGCTACCAGTGCTGACAAAGGCGGCGTTCGCAACCTCAGCCTCTTGGATTAACCACCGCATAGTCTCGCTGGCCTCAAACACCTTTATGTGTTTGAGGCCAAAATTTATACATTCCTTCTCAATTTTTTCGTTCAAAACGACTTATACGCATAAAAATAGCGTTTCTTTGGAAAAAGGCATTGACAACGAAAACAGCTATCAGTAAATTGCGCGGCACTGCTTAAATATCATTTAGCAGTGTTTTATGCCCAGATGGTGAAATTGGTAGACACGCTAGCTTCAGGTGCTAGTGGCCTTACGGCTGTGGCGGTTCGAGTCCGCCTCTGGGCACCATTCAAAAGAATACCTTCGACAAGCCCTCACGATACATTCAATATTCAGAGAAAATTATTTTCCTTGAAAGATGCTTAGCTAAGCCTTGTCTTTATGTCGCTCCAATACGATAAAACTGTAATCGTATGGATTAGGCCCTTCTGCATAAAAGTCTTCGCGACCAAGCTCCTGCCATTCTGCCCAGTCTAGCTCCGGGAACCAAGCATCACCCTTTACATCGGCATGCACTTTTGTCAGATAAATGCGATCTACATCTGCCAGGCTATTCTGATAAATCTGGTCACCACCAATAATCATTAATTCTTGCTGCCCATCAATTTCAGCAATGGCTTCTGCCAATTGATAGGCCTGAGCCAGTGAGTGGGCGACCTTTACACCCTCGCCCTGCCAGTGAGCATTGCGGGTAATGACAATATTGGTTCGCCCGGGAAGTGGTTTTCCTATCGACTCAAAGGTTTTTCGCCCCATGATAATGGGCTTGCCCATGGTGACTTGCTTAAAATACTTCAGATCATTCGGCAAATACCAAGGCAATTTATTATTGATGCCAATTACCCGGTTTTCTGCCATCGCCACTATCATAGATCGTTTCATTACACTCTCTCTTCAACTATCAAATAGCGATAGGCGCTTTGATTGCAGGATCACTGATATAATTCAGTATTTCGAAATCTTCAAACTCATAATCAAAAATTGAAGCAGGTTTACGCTTAATATTCAGTGTAGGCAGCGGTTTGGGCTGGCGTCTCAACTGCTCCAGGACGATATCGTCTGTTAAATGGTTTTGATACAAGTGGCAATCGCCGAAGGTATGCACAAACTCCCCTACTCCCAGGTCGCATTGCTGAGCGATCATATGCGTAAGCAATGCATAACTCGCAATATTGAAAGGTACGCCCAGAAAAAGATCCGCGCTTCGCTGATATAACTGACACGATAATTTCCCTTCCAGCACATAAAACTGGAACAGACAGTGACATGGCGCCAGTGCCATCCGCCCTTGTTCGGCATTTGCCTGAGGGGACTGACTCTCATCGGGCAATTCGGTGGGGTTCCAGGCAGAAACAATCAATCTTCTCGAATCTGGTTTGGTTTTTATTTGCTGGATCAGCTCGGCAATTTGATCAACTACCCGACCATCGGCACCCACCCAGGAACGCCATTGTTTCCCATATATGGGCCCAAGATCTCCACTTTCAGTGGCCCATTCATTCCAGATAGATACGCCTCTCTCCTTAAGCCAGTTATTATCCGTACTGCCTTTCAAAAACCATAACAACTCATAAATAATGCTTTTCAGATGTACTTTCTTTGTGGTCACCAGAGGAAACCCTGCATTCAGGTCGAAACGCATCTGCCGACCAAATACAGAACGCGTGCCAACGCCTGTTCTATCTGATTTATCTGTGCCATTTTCCAATACATCTCTCATTAAATCCAAATAGGCTTTCATTATTAACCCTTACCTGCTTATTTATATAGTTATACTGCCAAATAGTTTTTTCGCTACGCCCTACTGTATTATTTAAGCGGTTTATTATATTTATAGGCATAAACCATGAAGGCGACGCCCACAAAGATCATCGGAACGGATAACAACTGGCCTTTCGTTAACCAATCCCAGGCTATAAATCCTATATGCGCATCCGGCTCCCGAACAAACTCTACCAGAAAACGGAAAATACCATAGCAAATCATAAATAAGCCAGATACCGATGCAGCTGGGCGTGGTTTTCTGGAGAAAAACCAGAGAATCGAAAAGAACAAAACACCTTCCAAGGCAAACTGATAAAGCTGAGAGGGATGACGGCTAAGCTGTAAAGGGTCGCCCGGAAAAACCATCGCCCAAGGCACATTACTCGCCCTGCCCCATAACTCTCCGCCTATAAAGTTACCGATACGCCCCAACCCTAAACCGATGGGCACCAGCGGTGCAAGAAAGTCCAGTAACTGAAAAAACGTACACCCGACTTTTCTGGCATACAAAAAGATCGCGAGCATCACGCCCATTAAACCACCATGGAAGGCCATGCCACCTTCCCAAATACGGAACAACCATATAGGGTCCGCCAGAAATTTGTCGAAATTATAAAAGAATACGTAACCCAGGCGCCCACCAATGATCACGCCCAAGGCACCGTAATAAATCATGTCGCCTACTTGCTCTTTGGTGATCGGCGATCCCGGTTTCTGTGCACGATACTGGCCAAGCAGGTGGGCAGCTAAAAAACCGAAAAGATACATCAATCCGTACCAGTGGATTTGGATAAAACCCAGGTTCACAGCAACCGGATCGATATTCGGATAGGCCAGGGCCATAATCACTCCTATAAATTATTCAGATCAAAAAATTGATACCTACTAAGATGAGAAACAACGCAAACAGCCTCGTCAGAATATGTCCGGGAAGGTAATGCGCCAGATGCGCACCTAACTTGGCCGAAAACATACTGGTAACGACAATACCTGCCAACGCCGGTAAATATACATAACCCGCACTCCATGAGGGCAAGCCTGCCTGATTCAGGCCAACCAGTATATTACTGATGGTAGCAAAGAGCGCAATGGGTAAACCGCAGGCAGCTGAGGTACCAACGACCTGGGTCATTTTTATTCGGTAACGGCTAAGAAAAGGAACTGAAAGTGTCCCACCGCCTATACCAAAAATGGATGACACCCATGCAATGACGATACCTGCAAAAAACAATACCGGGTTAGCTGGCAAAGGTTTTCGTGCTTCCAGCTTTATTTTGACCATCATCTTCAGTGCAACAAGAATCGCAAATAAACCAAATAGTTTTTTTAGCAACTCCCCTTCCATCTGAATAACCGTAAATACGCCAAGTATCGCGCCAAGAACAATACCTACACTGATGGGTTTAAACACAGGCCATAACACAGCATTTTTCTGTTGATGGCTCCAGATAGAACTGGCAGAGGTAAATATGATGGTTGCAAGTGATGTTGCAACAGCCATATGCGTTAAGGTTTCCACTGGAAAGTTCTGCCACTGAAACACTAAAACCAGGATCGGCACAACAATTAAGCCACCCCCCACACCGAAAAGCCCTGCAGTTAACCCCGCAAAAATTCCGGCAATCAGATAACTTGCAATAATCATGGGCAGGCAGAAACTCAGTCTTTAAAGCGTGTTATCATACCTCAATTTTCAGCATCATGCTTGAGAGGTTTTCCTGAATGTGCCTGATCATTTTCTCCTGGAATCCGGAAAGTCGCAGACCATTGATATTGGGCGCCAACCGCGATGAGTACCATCAGCGACCCAGCCAGGATGCCCATTATTGGCCTGACTCTCCCAAGATATTTGCGGGTAGGGATTTACACATGCATGGCACCTGGCTGGGGCTCGCCAAAACATCCGATAATCATCGTTTCAAACTGGCCGCAGTAACAAATGTCAGGCAAGCAGACTCACGCACCTACAGCCATTCAAGAGGCGAATTAACCCGGTTATTTCTTGAATCTGACATGACGGCTCAGGATTATTGCCTTGCCATCCAGCACCAGAATTATGCTGGTTTTAACGGCCTTTTTTATGATGGTCGCAGCCTGGTTTATATGCATCATAGCAAGGAGGAAGCCGCTGATATTTCGGTACTCCAGAAAGGCAACTACGCTTTGAGTAATGCAAGGCTAAATACCCCATGGCCCAAAACAACTCAAACAAGACAGGCGCTTGAAAACATCTTACCAAGCCATTCGCCGGCCGAGATTTCAGAACACTTGCTCAAGCATTTAAGCAACCCAAAGCAAGCCGAGGACGAGCAATTACCAGACACAGGCGTAGGAATAGAGAGGGAAAGACTCTTGTCGGCTGCCTTTATCATCAGCCCGGTCTATGGAACGCGAACCACCACAACCGTCATTCTTGAGAATCAAACCGAGGAGGACGCTCAGACAACAGCCCAACAAAACGCTTTTTTTTATGAACAACAATTTTCAGTTGATGGCTCAAAAAGCAGGCATTTATCAAAAACGCTCTATTGAATTGAGAATCTGGAAAGACCTTAACCGTTATTTCTCTTCATTTCTTTGCTGTTTTAGCTGTTGAGCCTGTCGTTTGATGACATGCTGAACAAGCAGTTCTTGGCTGGCATCGCTTATTTCAACAAAATTAGCCCGTAGCAGGTAGCGTACTTTGCCATCATCTTCATCATCATACTGGTCACAGCCAATCACCGCAGCCATTAGATTCATTCGAATGTTACTGGGATACAAGGTTAATTCAAGGGCCAGATACTGATTCAAGCTGGCAGCATGCTCTGCGGAAAAAGCAATCCCGCAGGCACTGAGATTGACATTCATCAAGCCCGTGTGCTCGCGGTCTTCCTCGCCATCCGGGTGATCTGTATTAAGTGCTATATTTATTTTCTGATTAAGCAGGTCCATGACTCTATGCACATCAGGATGGGAACTTTGAATAATAGCCATGCTGGCCAACAGCTGGGCATCTATGTCTCTTAATAGTGCCTTTAATGAACCAGGCCGTTCCTGAATAGCCATTGCCTGCTGATCTTCAGACAGCAACTGATAGCGAAGCCCGACGAGATCCGTGACCCGGAAATAACGACGTCTTTCAATGTTGGATTTAAACGAAGCATCAGCCATAAGTATTTTTCCTAAAAAATCTCATCTGGATCAAGATCAAAAATAGTATCTAAGGTTCTAGGATTTGCATCCAGTTTTTTAGTTTCTTCTCTTAATTGTTCTTTGACCTGCTGGTCTGTTTTTTCCTGAAGAATTATTTCTACACGACGGTTCTGGCGACGATTTTCCGCTGTGTCATTCGCCGCCAGGGGGCGAGTATCCGCATAGCCGGTAATAACAAAACGACTCTGATCAACCTCCCCTCCATCGAATAAACCATGAGCCACTTCCAGTGCTCTTGCTACCGATAAATCCCAGTTTGAGGGAAACATCGCCGTTTTAATCGGCACATTGTCAGTATGGCCTTCGATATTGATTTGCCCTTCAATTTTGGCAAGTATACTGATCAATTTAAAGAGCACCGGGATAAAGTCATCTTCCAG
>JBFHPN010000104.1:0-7057 GCA_041592735.1 Oleiphilaceae bacterium
AGCGTCACAAAACACATGGTCTGCCCTTTTTTATTTTTCATCAAGCGAATAGCGACAATTAAACCAACCACATTGGTTTTGTTTCGGCTTGGCTTCAAATTCTGGATTGAGTTAGGTGCGAATCGCCTGACCTCCGCCTCGTACTCATCAAATGGATGACCCGTCAGGTATAGACCCAAGGTCTCTTTTTCAAATAAGAGTCGTTCTTTTTCGGTCCACTCTCTCAGGCCGGTGGTGCTTGCATAGACATCTTCATCGTCATCAGGCACTACCTCACCGAACATATCAACCATGCCGACATGAAGGTTACGTGAATTCTGTTCAGCACGCTGGACTGCTTCTTCAATGCTTGCCATGAGGCGCGCCCGGCTTGGCCCGATATGATCCAGCGCGCCCCCCCGGATCAATGCCTCTAGTGCTCTTTTGTTCACTTTACGCAAGTCAACCCGGGCACAGAAATCAAACAGATTTTTAAACGGGCCACCTTGCTCCCGGGCTGCAAGTATTGAATCAACAGGCCCTTCACCTAAGCCCTTAATGGCACCCAAACCATAAACTACCTGCCCCTGAGGATCGACCGTAAAGGTATACTGGCTGACGTTTACATCCGGCAAGACCAGCTTAAGCTTCATCTTGCGACACTCTTCAACAAGCGTGACGACTTTATCGGTATTCTGCATATCCGCGGTTAACACGGCTGCCATGAATTCAGCGGGAAAATGCGCCTTTAACCATAATGTTTGATAAGAGACCACGGCATAAGCCGCAGAGTGCGATTTATTAAAACCGTAGCCCGCAAATTTTTCCACCAGGTCAAATATTTTCATTGCCAGATCGGGATCAACACCAACTGAAATCGCACCCTCCCTGAAGGTGTCGCGCTGTTTCGCCATTTCTTCCGGTTTTTTCTTACCCATGGCCCGACGCAGCATGTCTGCCCCCCCGAGCGTATAGCCTGCCAGGACCTGTGCTATCTGCATAACCTGTTCCTGGTAAACGATGACCCCGTAAGTTGGCTCCAGCACTTCTTTCAGGCTTTCATGCTGATAGTCCACATGCGGATACGCAACCGGTGAACGGCCATGCTTTCGATTAATAAAATCGTCGACCATGCCAGATTCCAAAGGCCCTGGCCGGAACAATGCAACAAGCGCGATCATATCCTCCAAGGTATCAGGTTGCAGCCTGCGTATCAGGTCCTTCATCCCACGGGATTCCAACTGGAACACGGCGGTGGTCTCAGCTGTTTTCAATAGTTCGAAGGACGCTCGGTCATCCAGGGGAATATGATCAATATTGATAGGCGCCTTACCTTCAGCGATCAATCTCGGATTGATCATTTTCAAGGCCCAATCAACAATCGTTAGGGTTCTTAAGCCGAGAAAATCGAATTTCACCAGGCCAGCTTCTTCGACATCATTCTTATCAAACTGGGTAACCAGGCCTCCCCCCTCTTCATCGCAATAGAGTGCGGAGAAATCGGTCAGTTTAGTCGGCGCAATTACCACGCCTCCGGCGTGCTTACCCACATTTCGCGTAACCCCTTCGAGGCGGGTCGCCATCTCCCATATTTCCTGCGCTTCTTCATCTTCTTCAAGGAAGGTTTTTAGCGCCGGCTCCTGCTCGACAGCTTTCGTTAAAGTCATGCCGATTTCAAAAGGAATCATTTTAGAGAGGCGATCGGCTAAACCATAAGACTTGCCCTGCACCCTGGCGACATCTCTGACCACCGCCTTGGCTGCCATCGTGCCAAACGTAATAATCTGAGACACGGCTTCACGCCCGTAATGATCCGCCACATAAGAGATGACGCGATCCCGGCCGTCCATACAGAAGTCGACATCAAAGTCGGGCATGGATACACGTTCCGGATTCAAGAAACGCTCGAACAGCAAATCATATTGAAGGGGGTCAAGATCCGTTATTTTCAAAACGTATGCGACCAAAGAACCGGCACCTGAACCTCGCCCCGGCCCTACCGGAATACCATGGTTTTTTGCCCACTGGATGAAGTCCATGACGATTAGGAAGTAACCGGGAAACCCCATTTGCAAAATAATATCTAATTCGAATTCGAGACGCTCTACATAGGGCTTTCTAGCTTCTGCTAATGCCTCTGGCTCAACCTTGGCGAGAATAATTTTTAATCTATCCTCAAGACCCTCACGGCAGATTTTGCGGAAGAACTCATCCATTCCCATCCCATCAGGAACCGGATACTGCGGCAGAAAATATTCTCCCAGGCGTAACTCAACATTGCAGCGCTTGGCAATTTCGAGGGTATTCTCAATTGCTTCGGGAACATCCTCAAATAATGCGCACATTTCCTCTTCGGATTTAAAGTATTGCGCATCACTGTATTTTTTCTCCCGACCAGGATTATCCAGAGTATCACTATCGGCAATACATACTCGGGCCTCGTGAGCTTCAAAATCATCTTCGAGCAAAAACTGTACATCATTGGTAGCCACAACCGGACAACCAATCTGCTCGGCAAGTTGCACACTCAAATGCACACACTCTTCATCGCCCGGGCGATTTGTGCGTTGTAATTCGAGATAATAGCTATCAGGAAAAAGTGACATCCAAAAACGCGCCCGCTCTTCTGCCATGGCCGTTTTGCCGTTTAACAGCGCACGACCGACATCCCCCTCTTTAGCGCCGGATAAAGCAATAATTCCCTGAGATTTTTCAAGCAGCCACTCACGCTTAATAATGGCCTTACCCATCGACTGCCCTTCGGTAAAAGCACGCGAAACCAGCACGGTGATCTGTCGATAACCGGTATCATTCTTTGCCAAAAGCGTCATCCGATAGGGATTTGCAGGCTCGGCCTCGTTTTCAAGCCAGATATCCACCCCTACAATCGGCTTTATACCGGCACCACGCGTTGCCTTATAAAATTTGACCAGGGCACACAGATTCGATTGATCCGTGATCGCCACAGCAGGCATTCGATTCTCGAGCACCTTTGAAATCAAGGGTTTTATACGGACTAAACCGTTGGTCAACGAGTATTCAGTATGAACTTTTAGATGAATAAATCTGGCTGGCATGTGTGTTGTTATGATCTCTTTTTAATGCAATAGAAACAGCTATATCCTGCAAATGAAGTGTGCGTCATCCATTTCGTTTACTTAGCTAATAAAGGCAGGCAAATAGTAGCACGTTTTATCTGATAATTAAGAACCCCATCAACAGATAAAACCCAAGCTTGGAAAACATCCATCATGCAATACTTTCGCAAAAATTTATTTTGTATCCGGCTCAACAGCCAGCGTTAATTTGTTTCGGATGCCTGATTAGCTACCCGCTTTGTCAAAAACACTACCTCCGGGTGCGACAAGCAACTACCTCCTTAACGGCATAGGCACCCCTCAACACACAGGCTAGACTATGTGTAATCACGCATGAATGTGTTCACACTCCGACCCACTTTTCGTTTTCATCCCAGGAGTTCATATGCCGCTGGATTACCAAGATCAGAAGCCTCCCAAGGAACTGAGTGACGAAACATTACCTTTGGTATATAGCTGCTCAGGGTGCTCGAACGTTGCTCAATTAGCCAATCAGCTCGCACTTGAGTTTGATAAAGACGGGCTGGCAGAAATGTCGTGCATTGCAGGCGTGGGTGGCGGGGTAAAAAAACTCGTTAATCTGGCCCGATCCGGGCGACCTATTATTGCGCTCGACGGTTGCGCGCTTCATTGCGTCAAGCATTGTCTGGCACAACATGCTATTACTGCCGAACATCACCTGACACTCAGCGAACTTGGCCTGAAAAAACAGTACAAGACAGCATTTTCAGAAAATGAACTTAGCCTAGCCAAAGAAAAAGTTTTACACTTGCTCAACGCAAAATCAGCGCATAAGTGAGTGTTATATGCAAAATAATGAATTAGCCAAACTGTTACAGAAAGTCAAAACCATTGCCTTGGTGGGTGCCAGCCAAAAACCGGATCGGCCAAGCTATCGCGTGATGGCATTTCTGCAAGAACGAGGCTATAAAGTTTATCCCGTTAATCCTGCACTGGCGGGGCAGAAGCTTCTGGGAGAGCTTGTTTACGCACAATTGAAAGATCTTCCACAACGGGTCGATATGGTGGATATTTTCCGGAATAGTGATGCCGCCGGTGAAATCGCCCAGGATGTTATTGATTTACCTATTATCAAACGCCCAAACATTGTCTGGATGCAAGTTGGCGTCATCAACCCGGCTGCGGCAAAACGCTTAAAGCTGCAAGGGATTCAAGTGGTCATGGATTATTGCCCGAAGCAAATTCTTCAGGAACAAGCCACCCTGACTCATTAAAAATACCCGATTGTTAACAGCAGACTTCGTGGTTAATCGTGTGCCTTAAGTGCATGCATGACCGTGTCTATCGTTTGAGGCCCCATTAACCAGGTTTTAAACTGCCCGGCTGGATCAATAACCATGGTTGCTGGTAGCGCGTTGACGGTCTCTTGGCCAAATAACGCTGCAGGATCCTCACCGAGCGACGGGTACTTAATGGCAAAACGCTCCTCTAGCTCACGCAGGGCAGCGAGTGGCGGCTTATCATAATTAAAAGCCAGCACCTTGATATTTTTCTTCTGATTCAACACATTCAGTTCGGGTATTTCTTTTACGCATGGCTTACACCAGGCCGCCCAATAGTTTACCAGCAACCATTGCCCTTCAAACTGTTCAAGATGCAAGCGCTCTCCATCGATTAAGGTAAGGGTTCTGTCAGTGCAAGCGGCCAGACTGCTCAGACATAAAAAAATAAAAACTATTTTTAACCTCACACTGATCTCCTGCTAGAATGGCCTTTCTAATTCGTTAACCTGACTTTAATGGTTTAAATATCATCATGGATCGCATACAAATCTTTCATAATCCCCGATGTTCAAAATCTCGACAAACGCTGGCACTGCTCGAAGAACAGGGTATCCAGCCAGAGGTAGTGTTATATCTTGAAGCCACTCCGGATGCAAAAACCCTGCGAGATCTTCTCAATAAGCTGGGCATGTCAGCCCGTGAACTACTCAGAAAAAATGAAGATGCCTACAAAGCACATAAACTGAGTAACCCGGACTTAAGTGAAGATCAGATTATAGACACCATGATTGCGAACCCAAAACTGATTGAACGCCCCATTGTCGTCAAAGGCAATCGAGCTGTTCTCGGACGCCCCCCTGAAAATATATTGACCTTACTATGATGATATCGCAAAACAACACCATCAAACCGTTTAAGAATACCGTTGCTCGCCAAATCACCTGGTTGAGTTATGTCCTGATGCTCTTAATGATGATAGTCACCAGCTTACCCGGAAACATTCCGGAAGGTAGCTCTGCCGGCCTCATTCTCGTCATCAAACTCTTTCCGCTTTTGATTATTCTGCCGGGGCTGGCAAAGGACACTTTACGCGCCTACATCTGGCTGTGTTTTATTATTTTGTTTTATTTCACGCAATCGGTCGTTGAAAGCTTTCTCTCTTTGGCCGCCAATGTTGATCTTTTCATCACATTCTTAACTGTGATTTTATTTCTTTCGGCAATGCTATATATCAAATGGGAGCGCGCGCTCGGCAGGCAAATCGAGTAAAACGATTTGCCCTTATCATGACGCTTGCTTCATTTTGGATGGTCAGACTATATATGCCTGTTCGTAACATAAAGCGACAGTCCAATACCCTCATAAAACTGAATACTATCAGTGAATTAATAACAGCCCGAGACATTATCCCAAGCACGCACTTTGGCCAAAAAGTACATTGTGGGCTAATATGACATAGGTTCGAGTCTTTACTTTTTAATCATAAGTCTTGTTGACAGAGATTCACGCCTAACATGAATTTAGCCCGTTCCAGAATGAACCAATTCAACACTAACGAGAAGAATAATGACATCTGAGCCTTCACAGAGCCAAGCACTCTCTTTAAATCAGTTTCTTTGGCAACTTGAGGCTGATCATATGATCAGCGCCCAGGACGCCAAAAATCTGATGCAAACACCTAAAGGGCAGAAACAAGCGAACCAGCATCCTCTTGAAACCATCGCCGATGCCCATCTTAAACAACCGAATGGTGAACCGCTGTCACTGGATTGCTTACTTAGCTGGCTTGCTAACTGGAGTAATCAGGCTCTTTTTCAAATTGACCCCTTAAAAATAGACAGCAAAAAAGTGGCAGGCATTATGTCTTTTGCATTTGCTCAGCGTCATCAGATTCTAGCTGTCGAAATTCATCCAGACGAAGTAGTGATAGCGAGCGCCCAACCATTTGTGACGAAATGGGAGCAGGATTTAAAGCACATTCTCAAAAAGAATATTCGCAGAGTAGTATGCCATCCAGGCGATATCCGTAAATTTACGGTGGAATTCTATGAGCTGGCTCATTCCGTCAACAAGGCGGGTATTCAAACCGAAGGCCAATCCTATACACAGAACTTCGAACAAATGCTTGAACTTGGCAATCAGGCAAACCCGGATGCGAATGATCAACACATCGTAAATATCGTTGACTGGTTACTGCAATACGCTTTCGATCAACGCGCCAGCGATATTCATATCGAACCAAGACGCGAAATTGCTCAAGTGCGATTTCGAATAGATGGTGTTCTGCATAACGTTTATGAATTTCCGGCAAAAGTCGGTCTTGCGGTCACCAGCCGACTTAAAATACTGGGTCGACTGAACGTTGCGGAAAAACGCAAACCTCAGGATGGCCGAATAAAAACCCGAAATAAGCAGGAAAAAGAGATCGAACTGCGCCTGTCGACCCTACCTACCGCTTTTGGCGAAAAGCTGGTGATGCGAATATTCGACCCGGACGTTTTACAGTGCAGTTTCTCGGATCTGGGGTTTTCGAATGAGGATCTTCGGCGATGGGAAAAAATGATCAAGCAGCCCAATGGCATTATTCTGGTCACGGGGCCAACGGGCTCCGGTAAAACCACCACTCTGTATTCCACACTGCGCGAGCTGGCCACCCAGGAAGTCAATGTCAGCACGATCGAAGATCCGATAGAAATGATCGAGCCCGCTTTCAATCAAATGCAAATTCAGCAAAAT
>JBFHPN010000105.1:0-7033 GCA_041592735.1 Oleiphilaceae bacterium
CACACTTAATTTCATTATCAGCAGCATATCTCACCATCAGACCACGCGCTTTTTTGGCATAGAAACTGATAATTTTATACTGTCCATTTTTAGCATCCTTGAATACCGGCGTGATAACCGGCTTATCCAGCTTCTTTGCGTTTACTGCTTTGAAGTATTCATTTGATGCCAGATTAATTAAATAATTATGAGCCGGTGAAAAGCTTTTATTAATCTCATCAGTAATCTTTTCGCCCCAGAAGGAATAAAGATCCTTCACTTTAGGGTGGCCCACACGAGTACCCATTTCAAGTCGATATGCCTGCATCAGGTCGAGGGGCTGTAATAGCCCGTATAGGCCTGAAAGAATACGCAAATGTTCTTGTAGATATGCAATGCCCTGCTCTGCCAGCGTTTCTACTGCTAAGCCCGTATAGACATCACCTTTGAAGGCAAATACCGCCTGCTTGGCATTCTGTAGCGTAAAGGGTGTTTGCCACTCATGGAATCTACCTTCATTTAAGGTGGCAATTTTTTCAGAGACGCTCATCATTTTCGCCAGATCCTTGGCGCTAAAGGTCTTCATTACCTCAACCAGTGCAGAGGACTCTTCCAGAAAAACCGGCTGGGTAGCCCTGTCTGTAAAACTGGATGATTCAAAATCGAGAGTTTTCGCCGGTGAAATCAAATACAACATATCAAATCCTGTTTTCTTGGATAAACCTAATTGTTCATGAAAATAGCCGCGCTGTGCCACTTACACTGAGTTAAATACGAGCCTTGCCTGAATAAATTGATATGCCTGGTGAATATCAAAAGGCCAGTTTAGCTCGTCTGCGCCATGCTTGAATGCTAACACTGGAATACGCTCTGCATATAATTCCATAAGGTCTTCACGGAGGGCAATATCACAAGGCTCAACAATAAATACCCGGCTTTCTGGCAGGTCAAAGTGATTGCTTGCAGCGAGTTCTAGCAACTGATGATGCAGGTCTTCAAGTAGCTGCATGGCATCCTCACACAAATGGCATCCGGAAGTGCCGTACAACAAAAAGGTATTGTCCGAATAATTATCTTTTTTTTCAGTCATTTAAAAAATTTTCTTCAGGTAATTTATGTTTAACCTTGGCAAGGCCATTCCGGCAACGCATAATGCGCGACTGATTTTTAATTAAGGCAGAAAAATAATTATGTGGTTTAAGAATATTTTGTTTTATCGATTTTCCAAACCTTTTGAACTAAGCAGTGATGCGTTACAGGCACAATTAGCGCAAGCTCCCTTTAAACCTTGTGAAGCCGCAGACATCTACCAGCTAGGCTGGTCCAGCCCCATTCAGAAACATGCAGACCAACTGGTTCATGTGTGTCAGCACTATTGGATGATTTGCCTGCAGAAACAAGAGCGTATTTTACCCAGCTCTGTAGTGAATGAACAGCTACAGGAAAAGGTTAATGAAATCGAAGAAGAACAACACCGAAAAGTGACCCGCAAAGAAAAAGCGGAACTGAAAGAGGATATTACCCAACAACTGTTACCAAAGTCATTTACCCGGACAACCCGCCATTACGCCTATCTTTGTCCTAGCAAGGGTTATCTGGTGATCAATACCGCCTCTTCGAAACTGGCAGATGAATTCACCAGCTACCTTCGTAAAACGATCGGTTCTTTACCTATCCGCTTCCCGGCAGTTAAACAAGCACCCAGCTCTGTGATGACGCATTGGGTCACCAAAGACGCCAGCCTGCCGGCTGCCTTTACATTAGGTTATGAGTGTGAACTGACGTCCAATGGCGAGGATAAAGGCAGTATTAAATACAAGGGGCTGGAACTGGACCAGAAACAGATTGAACAGCAAATCCAATCTGGCATGGAAGTGACCAAACTCGCGGTGGACTGGCGTGAGTCCTTATCATTTATATTGGCAAATGATCTCACCATAAAACGCTTGAAGTTTGGGGATTTACTGCAGGAACAGTTAGATGATATGAATGCAGAAGATGCTGCTGCGCAATTTGATGCAGGCTTCAGCATTATGTGCATGGAACTGGATAAGCTGATACCCGAAGTACTGGAAGCCTTTGGAGGCGAAGATACCAGCGCCTTGATTGAAGCGTAAGTCTTGATCTACCTTTAAGGTAGATCAGCCCCGCCTGAGCGCCTGAAGCTATTATTTCAGGCGTTTATTCTCTTAAATCAAACCTTTCTCGACCACTTCTTTACGAATACCGGCCCATCCTTCCTGTATTTTTTTCAAGTGCATGACCACTTCATCAAGAATGGCCAGATCATTTTTAACATTGGCCTGGAACAAGCGGTGCTCACAATAAACATAGAGATCAAACAGATTCTGGGCGAGTTCTTGCCCTTTATTCAGATCCAGAAAACTGCGTAAGCCTGAAATGATTTCAATGGTTTTATTGATCAAGCGGTTTTTGCCTTCAAAGTCTTTAGCTTTGATCCTTGCCTTGGCCATATTAATCCTTTCGATAGCGCCATCAAACAGCAACTGAATCAGTTGATGTCGATCAACATCTACCACGCTTGTCTGTGTATTGACCGCTTGATATTGATGCAAAGCATTCATATTTTTCTCCTGTCGAAAGTCTATCACTAGCGAATAGAATCACGTTTTATTATTAATCTGATTTATTGGTTCCAGCTAAAGCAGCTAGCTGTTTGGACACAAAGTCCTGAGTACTGTTTAATTGCGAAATAATGATATCTGCCGCAGTGAATTGTCTTGAAAGTCTAGCAGTCAAACTTTCAATTCGCTCATTCAGTTTTGCTCTATCCTCATCTATCAAGGCAAGTTCTTTATTCAAGCGATCATTTTTGGCACTGATAGAGCCATCAACGGAAACAAAATTGGTGATCAAATCAACCATTTGTTCTGCAACACCTTCAATATAGGTCACCGTGCCTCTGGAACCTGTTGCTGTGCCGGAGATAGTCAGACGGATACCTTCTGAATCATTACCTTTGGCAGCACTTAAGGTTTGGCCAACGCCCACGGCAACCACACCATTGATTTTTCCCTGAATATCAACACCATCTGTGCCGGTTGCCACACGCAGCCCGAGCTGAGCTTCGGAATTCGCAGCAACCGTCAGAACCTCTACCTTGGATTTAGCGCCATAGGTGTTGGAGTTGATCAGCAATTGGTTAGAGCCATCCAGCGTCACAGTAACTGCTTTACCGGCAGATTTTAAATTTGCGTCGGCGTTAATTTTACTTTGGATTTCTGCTGCCATCTGTTCTGGCGTATAGGTACCAGGTGCCAAGGTAATCACCGCACTACTGGTTGCATCAATTTTTATTGAAAACGTGTCATTATTATTGGTAGGATCAATCACCGTGGATGCGGCTAATGCTGCATTTCCTGCAAAGCTTCCTCGGGAGGCAGCTGTGGTTACTTCTACTGCATAGGTACCGGGTTTAGTATTAAGCGATGCCGTTTCAAACTTGACCTGTGCGTCACTGGTGCGACCCTGGTCACTGAATAGCGCAGTAACATCGGCTGCAGCAGTTTTTAGTTTGCTGGTTAATTTATTTTCGTCCAGGCTTAGCACACCCGTCTGGAAATTGGTTGAGATACCCACCTCAGCCAAGCTCTGTACGCTGGCACCCGTTAAGCCTTGAACCGGGGCGCCCAGCACTCGTCTAACCTGTGTCATGATTGTGCGAGTGGTGGAATCACCAAGCAACAAACCATTTTCTGACGCACCCGTTGGATCAAATTGACTGTTATCATTGATCAGTGTTTGCAGCGCATTAAATTTTTCAACAAATTCTTTTACTTTGTCGACGACTGCAGTGGTGTCGTTTTTGACAATCAGACTGGACGGCGAACCTGCGTTCGTGCCATTCAGGCTTAGGCTCACACCGGCTATCAGATCGGTAACGGTATTCGATGAGCGCGTCACGTCAACGCCATTAAATTTAAATGCCGCATCCGTTGCTGCTTGGCTTTGGGTCATATTAAACCCACCCGTCACATAGGAAAGACGAGATAAACCATTGGTATCTGTTGAGTTTCCATCACCGGTATCCGCTACAGTGATGGTAATCGCATTAGCCAAACCTGTCTGATTTGAGTTTAACGCCAGTTTGTAACCGGACCCCGTATTCAACACAGAGGCAGTCACCGTACCAGAGGCTTTTTCATTAATAGCCGCAGCAATTCCTTCGAGCGTATTATTGTTGTTGTCGATGGTCACCACGGAAGTGATACCATTAACCTTAATCGCCAGGGAACCAGTCCCTATTTTGGTCGTATCTTTGTCGCTAAAGAGCGATGACGTAAGGGTTTGTGATTTAGCCAGCGCTGACACTTCGAGCGTGTAGGTGCCTTCTGTTGCCTTACCCGTGACCGAGCCTGAAAAAGCAGCATTACCCGAGGTAATCGTTTTGGATTCAAATAAACTGGGATTTGCCAAAGTACGAGCAGGTAACCGAAGATCGGTGACTGCCGACTGGATTTGACCGAAAAGAGAAAGCTGGGCGGTAATGCCTTCTTCTTGTCTGTTGAGTCGCGCCTCAACTGGCGAACGTTCAGCGTTTGCGAGCTTTTCTATTAACTCGCTGGTCAACACACCTGAACCAATTCCGACTGAAGAAATACTTGCCATAAAACCACCAAACTAAAGCTGATTTAAAACAAAACCTCTATAAATGTTTACCCATTTGGTATGCCAGCTAAAAGATTTTGTTTCTTACTTAATTAGTTTATCGGCAAAGAAAGCGCAAGGTTTAGCCACAATCTTGTAAAAATATGTTAAACCTTGCCGCTTCTTATACTTTTGCGTTAAATAAACTAAGTGGTTCTGACTGCTGCAAATCTTGCGCCAACTTAATTGCCACATCATCCGGTATTTGTCGGACAACCTCTGACGTTTCCTTATCAACAACCGTAATAATGGTCTTACCAGACGCATCATCCAGGTTAAATTGCAGGTTTCGCTGAACTGTTTGCACAAAATCGTTCAACTTAGTGACCGCTTTTTCCACATCCGCCTTAGACGCTGCTGCCGCGCCTGCTTGCTGGGATTTGGTTTGCGGATCTAATGTTTCGACTTTTGCTGATGCAGACGAAGGAGCTGACGCTTGCGTTTTTTGAGCAGATGAAATGTTGGCAACACGCGCCGAACTTATTTCATTTAATTTAAAGTCGCTCATAATGCACCTCGAAAAACATTGAAAGCAAGTAAACCAGCTTTAACTTGGTTAAAGCTGGTAGTATACAGTTCTGTCATCGCTTACTGAAGAAGTGACAGTACCTGCTGTGGTCTTGCATTTGCCTGCGCTAGAACCGAGATACCTGCCTGCTGCAGAACCTGTGATCTGGACAAGGCTGCTGTCTCAGTTGCAAAGTCCGCATCACGAATTCGTGATGTTGCTGCCGACAAACTCTCTCTGTTTACTGCGTTGTTAGCAATGGTTGATTCGAAACGGTTCTGGATAGCACCCAGTTTCGCTTGCTCTCTTGCCACCTGATTGATCGCATTATCAATACCGGTAATAGCCGCTTCCGCACCTGCTTTGGTTGAGATATCAATATCTTTAACCAGCGTACCGGTTTGACCACCACCATAAGTACCCACCTTGAAACCGGCTTTAAGAGCAACCTGAGAAGCCGCACCCGCATTTGCAGAACCGATTTCAATGGCACCGCCAGACTGCAGCGTGATAGAACCGCGTGTCGTTGCAAGAGTTAAGCCTGTGTTAGCAACAGTACCACCAACATCAATATTTCGACCATCAGCTGCAATTAACTCAAACTGATCACCATCGACCACCTGAGCGATAACGCCTGTCTGTGCCGATTTCTGGTTTATAGCCGCAACCAGGTTATTCATTTTCTCGCCAGCAGTACCTGCTGCACCAACATCCGCAATGGTTACGCCATTAATTTCCAGGCCAGTTACTGCCGTGGCGTTCACCGCTGCCGACAATACCTGAGTATTTTGTGCTATGGCAGTAACGCCCGTTTGCTCAGATACCCGGTTAATTGCTGCTGCTTTCGAGATCGCACTGGTCTCTTTGCCGGTGCTTGAAGCCTGGTCATCAGCTGCAAGAGATACACCCACTGATACACCATTGATGGTAATATCACCCGCTGCCAGCGCTGCGTTGGTTACAGCTGCGCCGTTTACACCACTATTTGATCCGCTATAGGTGCCCACTTCGATACCCAAGGCTTCTTGAGATAAACCGGTATTACTACCAATGGTAATATCACTACCGTCTTTGGATATCAGCGATACGGTACCAACATAAGTAGCTGCTGCCGAGAGACCATAATCAGCTGCTGCCGCACCCGCAATAACAATATTTCGACCGTCTGCAGCAGTTAATGTCACACCTGCTGCAAGGTTGTTGGTATCAATACTTGCTGTGATACCTGTTTGACCTGAGAAACCGTTAATGGTATCTGCAACACCTTGCAAATCCGCACCCAGGTTAGCCGCAACACCGGTACCAGAAACAGTTATGTTCGTTCCATTCAAGGTAACAACCGCCGCTGCTGCTGCTACCACACCACCTGTTGGGTTAACCCCGCCTACAGAGTTGGCATTGGCTACTGCCGTGACACCGGACAGATCTGATACTTTATTAATTGCAGCCGCATTAGCAATTGCAGAACGATCTGCTGCTGCGGTTGAAGCACCATCATCAGCGGCGTTGGCTGCACCCACTGCAACACCGTTGATGGTTACATCACCCGCGGCCATCGCTGTGTTTGAACCGGCGGTTGAGGTACTGATACCGTTGGCAATTGAGGTACCCAAAGTATCCGTTGCTGTTCTTGAGATACTAACGTCGATTTTCTCACCTACGTTGGCGCCTGTCTGGAAACTGGTTTTCTGGAAAGAACCATCAAGCAGGTTCTGACCGTTAAAATTGGTTTTCTCCGAAATTGTCTTGATTTCAGACTTTAACTGCTCAACCTCTTCCTGCAGCGACGCTCTTTCAAGCGCAGTGTTGGAACCGTTAGCAGATTGCAGGGCCAGTTCACGCATACGCTGTAAAGAAGTAGTGATACTGTTTAATGCG
>JBFHPN010000106.1:0-7024 GCA_041592735.1 Oleiphilaceae bacterium
CATGGTGAGTTTGACATTTATGCTCATTCTGGCGGTAGGCACGGCGGACTGTGTGCATGTTTTAAGTGCCTATATCTATTTCCGACAACATGGGCATGAACACCGACCCGCAATGCGTAAAGCCTATCGCAAAACCGGGGTTCCCATTTTTCTGACAACTATAACAACCATGGCCGGCATGCTGGCGCTGATGATCAGCGATCTTCCTCAAATTGCCATATTTGGTCTGAATTCCGCCTTGGGTGTGTTTGTGGCCTTCTTGCTGACTGTTTTTGTATTGCCTGTTCTGTTGGATATCTGGCACCCTTTTCACCAAAAGGCAGCCAATAAACTGCAAGCTAAACAAGCAAAGAATACTTCTGGAACCCTGGAAGTAAGCCGTTTACAAACCATGCTAGATAAATTACCTGAGTGGGTAGGGCGGCGCAAAGTCACGATCATTGTTGCCTATTTTGTGTTGTTCGGTGCGTTTGTTTATGGCACCTCATCGGTCAAAATCGATTCTAATCTAGTTGAGTTAACCAAGCAGGATAGCCCGATTCGAATTACTTATGAGCTGGTTGATAAGCAAATGATGGGCGGTCAGACATTAGAATTTATGCTTAAAATGAATCAGCGGGATGCCTTCAAAAATGCTGAGGTGTTGCAGGTATTGGATTCATTCTCACGACATCTCCATGATAAGTATCCAGAATTTGTTGTGAAAACATTTTCTCTGGCTGATTTTGTAAAGGATACCCATAAGGTCATGCAGGGAGGCAGGGAAGAGTTCGAGCATATTCCTGATGATTCGATTTTAACGGCGCAGTTACTGTATCTGTTTGATAATGCCAATGCGGAAGACAGAAGAGAGATCGTCAATGATAATTACAGTAGCAGCCATCTCACTGTTCAACTCAAGAATAAGGGATCTTACGAATACACGCAGTTTTTTGCTCAGGTGCAAGCGGATTTGCAGCAGTATTTTGCTGTACTGAAGCCGCATTACCCGGATATGGAAGTCAGCGTAACCGGTTCTTTAGCGTTAATGATGGAGTTAGTGGATCATATCAGCTGGGCGCAGCTAAAAAGTTTTGCTTTTGCGCTTTTGATTATCACTGTGTTGATGATGTTCTCATTAGGGTCCGTTCAGGCAGGGTTAATTTCGATGGTGCCCAATTTATTACCAGCCTTTTTTACCTTTGGCGTGATGGGGCTGCTTAATATTCCTCTGGACACGGATACTCTGATTATTGCTCCCTTGATTATTGGGATAGCTGTTGACGATACCATTCACTTTATTGCGCATTATCGTGATGCCTGGTTTGAGAGTGGCGATGTGAATCAGGCCTTGCATAGTACCTTGAAAGAGGTGGGTCAGGCCGTTACGTTTACCACCCTTATATTAGGCATCGGTTTTTCCATGCTTGCCTTCTCGGATTATATGGGCTTAGCCAAGACCGGAATTTTTGGCTCATTATCGATAGTCGTTGCCTTAACTTCGGATTTGCTATTGCTGCCCGCGCTCATTGCATGGTTAAAACCGGATTTGGGACGAAAGGCGTATCTTGAGAAGAGACAAAACGCACAACTAGCCTCTGCATCGGATTCAGGCAGTGTATCCCCATAATCGCTAATAAAAGGGAAAAGAACGATGAGTATCTCATTACCGAAATTACGCTGTATGAGTGTTATCTTTTTACTAAGCATCTCAGGCAGCCTGCATGCAGAATCAGCCCTCGACATTATGGAAAAGATGGATCGCTTACAGCGTGAAATGGCAGACCAGACGCTTTCGTTATCCCGGCTTTCCAGTTGTGATTTTGCCGTCAAGAATAAACAGGTAGCCTGTATAGAAGAGCCTCGCATCAAGGTCATTGAATCCCTGAGTAAACAATTGGGTGAAAGCAAAAAAGACAGCCAGGCAATTTCGATCATTCTTGAGCCTGCCCGAGAACGGGGTATCGGTATGCTTACCTATAGTTATGATGATGAGAGTAAAGATACAGAATCCTGGTTATACCTGTCTGCATTGGGTAAGGTAAAACGTATGGCCAGTGGGTCTGGTGAAGACCAGGAGCCTGTCTCCTTATTTGGTTCTGAATTCACAACTGAAGACATGGAAAATGGCAAGACCGATGAGTACACATACACGATTCTTCAGGAAGGGGATTATCAAGATACACAGGTCTGGGTTATAGAAGCCAAACCCTTGCCGGTTAGGCTTAAAAAGACACGTTATAGCAAGTTGATCGTATGGATTGACAAAACACGTTATGTTCCACTGAAAATACAAAACTATGATCGTCATGGAAACTTGTTCAAACGTATCATTTTTCAGAATTATGAACTCATCGAAGGGCATTGGATTTCAAGGGATATGACCGTCTATAACATGAAAATTAATCGTCTATCCAGAATGGAAACTGAGAAAATAGCCTTAAAAGTGCCTGTGGTTGATGAGTTCCTGACACAAAGAAGCCTGACAGATTTTGCATTTCGTGAACAGACACTGACAGCCTTGAGAGCCTTATTTAAATGACGTGGCAGCGATGCATCGCCTTAGCTCTGTGTTTGTTACTGGTTCATTTTGATATCAATGCAGAGCAGCCCGACTATCTGAGTGATGAGTGGGGGGCAGACTTTGAAATAACTTCGCTTGGGCAAGAGCAGCACACCTCTCTAAAAGATGAGCAGCGTTTTATAGACGCCCTGGCTGCTCAGACCTCTTTAAAAATTAAAACGGACCTCGCCTATGCTGATGAACTGAGTATGGCGCGTGGGCATGGTCGGCTGAATTCTGCATTGAGGCCATTTGACAAGGCCTACCTTAAACTGGATGTGCAATATAACGTATACCATGCTGAAGATAATCTGGTTGAGGGGATCGATAGCACTCGTCATCACATGAAATTGAATGATCTCTGGTTTCAATATACCCATGAGGCCTGTAATGCCAAAGCGGGTCGTCAGAAATTATTCTGGGGGGCGGTTGAAGGCAGTTATGCGCTGGATAATTTAATGCCTTTAGATCTCACCGAGCCCCTGTTAACAGACTTTAGTCTTATCAGGCGTTCTCAGGATATGCTGGTGCTTAACTGTTTCGGTGAAACCTATGATGTAGAGTTAATGCTCACGCCTGAGCCTTTGCTCGATCAACTAACAGTGCGTCAGCAAGGCCCTTTGAAATCTCTGGAAGAAGAACTGGAAGCAGAGTGGGGGGCAAGGGTGACTGCGCATTTTCCCGGGATTGATGTCGCCTTATATGTCGCGCGACTCTTTGAAAATACGCCTCAGATGACCATTGACTTCGTTACATTTGGTGTTTCAGGATACCATGTGGATCAATATGACCTGGTGGGTCTGAGTGTCATTTATGCCATGGATAAATTGATGCTCGAAATGGATCTGTCCTATCAAGAAGAGAGGCTGAGTAAATCAGTCGGTATCACCATGCAGGATGATTTATTGAAATACCGAACTGAACTGGCGCTTGGTTTTGAATACACAACCGACAGTAATCATCAGCTTAGTGCCGGAGGGTGGTTCTATAATTATGTCTCACCCCTGTCACCCTTTCAGATTATCTATAATCAAGTCTGGAATTTCAGCTGGTCCAAGCAGTACTTAAATGATGATCTGACGCTTAGCACCTTATTGCTATGGCAGAAACATCCGGATATTACGCAACTAACCGCCATGGCAGATTATCTTTGGGATGATCAGTGGTCTTCCGCATTTGCATTGGGCTATCAGGCCCTTGCCTCTTCGGCGGCTCAATCCGGTTCGCCTCAATTGAGTCGCCAGGGCTGGACGAGTAATTTAAGCCTTAGCTACCAGTTCTAGTGAGAGTGTTAAACCTGATAGCTGCTACGCTTAACTAGTTAATGAACAATCAAAGCAGCGTTCAGAGCAATGCCTAATGCTTGCTTTTAAGTGGGCCACTCTTTAAGCTTGGCCGAAAAAATAATCCTCTGATAAGTTTGCCTCATGTATTTAGATTACTTCGGCCTGAAAGAAGTACCTTTTTCGATTGCTCCGGATCCTCGATATCTTTATATGAGTGAGAGGCACCGTGAAGCTTTGGCGCACCTGTTGTACGGGGTATCAGGTCAAGGTGGTTTTGTCGTGCTCACTGGCGAGGTTGGTACAGGTAAAACGACGATCTGCCGGTGTTTTCTTAATCAGATCCCAAAAAATACCGATGTTGCCTTTATTATCAACCCTAAATTGTCGGCGCGTGAACTACTTGCCAGTATCTGTGATGAACTGTCTATCAGTTATCCTGATGCTGCGTCCATAAAAGTCTTGAATGATGCGCTAAATCAATATTTGTTAGCCGCACACGCAGATAACCGGCACACTGTTTTGATCATCGATGAGGCTCAAAACCTTCGTGTAGATGTGCTAGAGCAATTAAGGCTGCTGACCAACCTGGAAACATCTGAAAAGAAGTTGTTGCAAATCATCTTATTAGGTCAACCGGAACTAAGAGATTTACTGGCACAAAATGAACTGCGGCAATTAGCACAGCGGGTAACGGCTCGCTACCATCTGCATGAGCTGAATAAAGTTGAAGTGGGCGCCTATGTAAAATGCCGCCTGGCGGTAGCTGGAAGGCGTGGCCTCTTATTCAATCAGCAAGCGATCAAACAATTATATAAATTAAGTGGTGGCGTACCCAGATTGATTAATCTGATCTGTGACAGGGCCTTATTAGGTGCCTATGCCAGCCAGTCAGATCTGGTCGAGGCGGATCATATAAAGCATGCACATCGCGAAATCCAGGGGGAAAAAGTTCGCCAGCCTTTATTCGGCCCTAAAGAATATAAAATAATGGCGCTGTTGGCTTCTTCGTTTGTGGTGCTTATATTGGCTTTTTTTACCATTCAGTTTCTGCAAGGGCTTTTAGATAATAATGAACAACCTGCTTTAGCGGCGGAAATACAACCGATGGATACGTCTGACCGTGCCATTCAAGCGACACAAGCATCTACCTTGGTTCCTTCCACTTCAGCAGCTTCCGCTCAAAAGCCAGTAACTATAGAGGCGGTCTCGAACCAACCTCAGGATAGTAATGTCAACGAAACTACGGCTGCTTTGCCGGATTCTGATTTAGCCTCTTCGCCGGTTTCAGCGACGCAACCGGCAAGGCAGGCACATAAGAAGGGCGCGCCATTTTTAGAGCAAATAACCGGCTTATCGCCTGGCGAAGAAGATAAATTTCTGGCTTATCAGGCGATTCTTCAACGCTGGGGGGTGTCTTATCCTAAAGAGCCTTTTGTACTGGCATGTGATTTTGCGGAAATGTACGGTTTACGTTGCCTGCATAATAGCGGCAATTGGCGCAGCCTGTTAAAACTGGATCGCCCCGCAGTTATGACGCTGAACAATGAATTCGGAGAGGCCTTGTACTTTGGTCTGCTGGCCATTGAAGGGCAGGATGCTCTAGTTAGCTTTCAGGGGCAACTTTACTGGATTGCGATGGATGAGCTGGATCGTTACTGGTTAGGTGAATATTCATTGCTTTGGAAATTACCTCCGCATAAATCAAGAGTCATTATGCCCGATCAGCAAACAGAAGATCAGTGGTTACTAGCCAGCCTGAATAAAATGGGGCGTGATTATGCTGCACCAGGAGAGCCTTTAAGTCAGAAAATAAAACGATTCCAGCAGAATTCCGGTTTAGTTGCCGATGGCATTGCGGGTACCATGACTTTGATACACATTAATAAACGTCTTTGCCTTGATTGCCCTAAGCTCTTGGGGGGGTTCTAAGTGTCGTATATTCTGGATGCATTGAAGCGTTCCGAGCAGGAAAGACATCAGGGTGATCTTAATCATACCGTGATAGAACCCATTCTCTTGCCTCCGAAAACTAAACATCATGTCTGGTGGCCTTATGTTTTAATTGCGGTATTGCTGATTAATATCGGCGTCTATCTCTATTTTAATATTGGTTATGATAGTGCAGAGCGAATTCAGTATCAGGTCATTAAAGAAGAACAAACCATGCCTTTGCTTAGCAAGCCTGCAGAGATTCATTCATCAACACCGCAATCCCCTCAAGAATCTACTTCAACAGCAAGCCAGGCCAGGCAGGCTTCTGGTGCAGATGAAGAAGCTGAAAACCCATTAAGTAAGCCACTTCCTGTGCATGTTTTACAAACACCTAAGCTGGATAGACGTTTTGAGCTTCCGCTTGCTAATTCGACGAATTCTTTGCAAGGTGAAAGGTCAGTAAAGATAGAAAAGTCAGAAGAACAGGCCAGTGAATTTCCTGAAAAGCCTGTGGTGTATAATGACGAAGGCTTTGAGGTGATAAGGCCTAAACATCATAGCGCAGCCTCGCAAGCCAATCAAAACCCGCTACCTGTTGAGCGACCATCTGTACCTGTTGAAACGCAGTTGAAGGTGCCTGAAAATTTTGAATTGATTGAACCATCGCGTTCAAGTACTGCATTATCGGGGAACCAGAGTGCGGGTAAACCATTGCCTGAAAAAACAGAGACTGTGCAGGCGCAAGGTGTACAAGATGCACTGGGCAGTACGCCGCATTTAAGCGATCTTGATTCATCCTTTCAAAGGAATGTACCAGCACTGCGTTTTAACAGCCATATATATTCAGAAAATCCGGCGCAACGACGGGTGATTATTAATGATTTATATCTGAAGGAAGGCGAAACCTTGGCTGGAATGGTT
This sequence comes from Oleiphilaceae bacterium, assembly GCA_041592735.1. Lineage (GTDB taxonomy): Bacteria > Pseudomonadota > Gammaproteobacteria > Pseudomonadales > Oleiphilaceae > PZPK01. Next base: position 6,682 of record JBFHPN010000106.1, read on the forward strand.
ATAGCAATGATTGGTGAGTTTTATATCGTTCTCGAAAAAGAAGGGCGCCAATTTAAAATTCCAGTACTCAGAGATTGGGTTCCACCTCGCTAATCGCGACTTAATACCAGCTCACCACTTTCTGATATGTGAAAGTCAAATTTACAAACTCTTCGTAGGTTATAAATGAAATCCTGGCGCTTTGTGACGTTTGAAGTTCTATGCCTCTGGCAAGGGCATCATCTGAGAGCACATAAATATGCTTGGCTATGAAAGACCAATGTTTCTCGCTTGCCGCATTAGAATCTCCACCGGAAACCATATTCATCTGGTACACACCGTCTTCAATTAAAAGAACAGCGTC
>JBFHPN010000107.1:0-7018 GCA_041592735.1 Oleiphilaceae bacterium
GGTATAGCGCCAATTCACTTTTGCCTTGGTCTCGCCATTAATAGATTGCATGTTATAACTTTGTTGCGTATCTAAAATTTCGAAATTCTTTTCGAGTGCACTCGTGTCAGGCTTTTCCGTTTGATTAAGCCCAAAATTCATTAAGCCACCAAAACTGAAATCGACATCAAGCTCCCCTTGTATGCTTAAATTTAGGGTGTCCATTTCGTAAATTTTGTTTCTGTCTACACTGGCGCTCAGACTTGTGTCTGCAAACACCTGCATTGATGTACCTAGTGTAATTAATAAGCTGACCAGGAATAAAATTCTGACAGGGAGTTTTGCCACCGCATTAGATCGGTTGATGTTAAACACCGCCTTTACCATATTGGATCACCTTCTCGTCTGATATTTTGCTGGCTTCTCGCTCGTTCCTGGGCTTGCTGTTCAAATTTTCGTCTTAATAATGCACCTGGATCATCAGGAACGCGTCTCATCCATTGTTCATAGGATTGTTTTTCTTCATCCGTTAAAGGTTCTTTCTGTTCCATGGCAGATGGTGTCATATCATCCGAAGGGTCATTTTTTTCCTGATCTTCCTGATTCTGCTGGTCCTGGTTCTGCTGGTCCTGGTTCTGCTGGTCCTGGTTCTGTTGTTCCTGGTTCTGTTGATCCTGATTCTGCTGGTCCTGGTTCTGCTGGTCCTGGTTCTGTTGATCCTGGTTCTGTTGATCCTGATTCTGCTGATCCTGGTTTTGTTGATCCTGATTCTGCTGATCCTGGTTCTGCTGATCCTGGTTTTGTTGATCCTGGTTCTGTTGATCCTGGTTCTGTTGTTCCTGCTTTTGCTGTTCCAAGATTTTTTCTACGAGGGCTTTATTATGTCGTGCGTCTTCATGATTCGGTGCCTTGTTCAAGACCTCATTATATTTTTCAAGTGCTTCTTCAAGTTTATGCTGTTTGGCCAGCGCATTTGCCTGATTATATAAATTGATAAGATCTTGTTTGGCTTCTGTCAGCGTCACGGTTGCATCGTAGTTTCCTGCCTGATAGTTCGCATAGGCTTTATGTGTAGGAGATTCATACAAGGCTGCCGCGTCTTCATACAAGCCTTGATCCATTAAGGCCTGCGCCTGCTGATCTTTGGTTTTCCATAGGTCTTCCCAGGAAAGTGCATAACTTGGTTCCGAGGTAAAGCTAAAGCACAGTGCGAGAACTATCAGCATGTTTTTTCGATAAGCCAGTAAGGCTAAAGGCAACAAGATAAATAACAGGAAAATACCTTGATCTTCCCAGGTATCATACTTTCTTTGCTGGATGTCTTGTTCAGTTGAGAAGTGCGTTTGCGTACCGGTTTGAGGTGCAATATTTAAACGTTCAAGGTCGGTGTCATCCAGGCTCATTTCCAGTGCATTACCTTGGGTTCTGGCAGTTAAGGCCTTGAGCGAATTTATATCCAGTTTAGGTAATATGACCTGGCCCTGATCTTTTAGGTATCCTTGTTTTGGAATGCTGATTGGCCCACCCTGAGCAGTACCCACTGCAAGAATAGAAAGAGGAGGGGAAAGTGCTGAATCTGAAAGCATGGCGACAATATCATCTGCCTGTTTTGCTTCAATCCCATCCGTTAGCATAATAATACGTGCTTTTTTGGCGTTTGCTTGTTCAAATAAATTTAATGCATGGCTGACTGCTTTATCTGGTCGACTGCCAATAACAGGCATGATGAACGGATCTATAGCATCCATATTGGCCAGGATGGTTTGTACATCATCTGTCAGCGGCGTGACGACATGTGCATCACCCGAAAATACGATTAGCGCGGTATTTCCTTCCTTTCTGAGTTTGAGTAAATCTTCTAGTTTCTGCTTGGCACGCGTTAAACGATCGGGGTTAACATCTGTTGCAAGCATCGATAGTGACAAGTCAAGAATAACCACCAGATTGTCTTGCACCTGAATAACCGGTGCGGGTTTTTTTTGCCAGCTCGGCCCTGCTAATGCCAGTACACTCAAGGCGAGAATTAAAGACAACAAGTAATGCCCTGATTGGTTTGTCGTCTCACCGGATGAAGCAGGTGTCAGGTGCGTTAAGAAACTTGCATCAATAACTTTATGCCAATCGTTTTGATAAAGGCGTTTTGCCTTGAACAGTACCCAAAACAAGGGTATGAAAAGTAAACCTGATAACCATAACGGTCTGAGGAAATGAAATTGACTGAGCTGTTCAAGCATTTTTATCCCCTCCTTTTACTGCCTGCATGAGGTGTTTAATTTTTTCGGCAAGTAAGGTAATGCAAAAACTCACTAGCGCTAACGCTAAAAACCAATGAAAAATGCTTTTTGTCGGGCGAAAGGTTTTGTCGGATTGCACAACAGGTTCCAGCTTATTAATCTGCTGATAAATACCTTGAAGTGACGCAGTATCTCTAGCTCTGAAATATTCTCCACCTGTGGTGTGTGCGATGGTGGTTAGCATTTTCTCATCCAGATCAGCGGAAGGATTTACGCGCTGCGTCATAAAAAGTGTTCGTTTAATCATCTCATCGGCACCGATGCCGATGGTATATATTTTAATTTTTTCTTGTGAAGCAAGTTGTGCGGCTTTTTCAGGCGGAATTTCACCCGCCGTATTGGCGCCATCACTCAATAATATTAAAACGCGGCTGCTTTCCGGGCGGTTTCTTAAACGCTTAACACCAAGCGCGATGGCATCTCCGATAGCTGTCGCCTGACCAGCCATACCAAGATAAGCTTCATTCAATAGCGTATCCACCGTTTGAGTATCAAAGGTGAGTGGTGCCTGAATGTAAGGCTCAGAGCCAAATAAAATTAATCCGACACGATCGCCTTTACGCTGCTGAATAAAGTCCGAGACAACATTCTTAACCACATCCAGGCGCGTCACCGATTGATTGTTGAGGGTAAGATCCTGTTCTTTCATGCTTGGTGATATGTCGATAGCCATCATTAAGTCACGCCCCTGCAAATCAATATTAACCGGGGCCCCGTATAGCGTAGGTTTTGCGAGAGCGGTAACCAGTAAACACCAGGCCGCTATGGATAACACTATAAGCCACTGAGGCCGTTGCTGCTGAACCTCGTGGGTTCGCAGGCCGATCTCCCTGTAGATGCTGAAGATAGGAAGCTTGGGTGCAATCAAATTTTGTCGGGTTGAGCTGTTAACAGGCTTGAACAACCAAGGCAGGGGAAGCAGTAAAAAAGCCAGTGGCCATTCAAAGGCAAAGGGTAAAATATCATTAAACATAACTAGCGATTCCCCGATTGTCTGATCCATTTCTCAATGCGATGAAATGCCGCTTTATCAAGTTTTTCGGTCTGCGCCTCATAGATGCCTTGGCTTAGAATCTCAATATCTTGTTGCCTGAGTACAGGATCTTTTACGTTTGGTACGGACGCTAAAAGTTCTGCCCATTGGCTGCCAGTTACCTGCAAGTAGTTGTGAGTGTTACGTGCTGAACAAATGCTTCGCTTCAGTAACTGATTTAGTAGGGTTAAGTTTGAGCTTGTCGGCTCTGTCAGATAACGTGTTTGTATGACAGATAATTCTTTGAGTGCCTGCCTTTTCCAAATCGTCGATGACCATTTACGATGGCAGAAATAAACCAACAATATGATACAGGTAAGCGCTAAGATCAAAAGAATCCACCAACCCGGCGCTACGGGCCAATGACCAATGGCATCAGGCGCATGCGCATCTCTGAGTTGTGAAAGAAGTTGATCCAGATCCATGCGCCCCTCTTAACTAAGCTTTTGCAATCGTTCAATGGTCGGTAGGCAGTGTTGACAGATGATAGCTTTATGCATAATGCTTGCTCGCTGCGCTGTTTAATGTTTTATTGAATATAAAATGCGTTGTATGGCATTGATAGTAGGGGTTGTTGTTGCAATATCAACCAGAGGTGACCTTAATTGAATTGCAGTTTGTTTAAGCGCGTTTAATCGATCTTCAGCACTGCGTTGATAATGTTTACATAATGATTTGGAATGGGTGTCCAATATCAGGGTTTCAACGCCATTCGAGGCTGGAAATATACCGGCTTCAGGCAGTGCATATTCAAGAGGGTCATAGGTATGCATTAACAGCAGATCAGTATGACGCCTTAAATTACTGAGATATTTTTCTGAAACGGTGCTCAGCGATGAGAAGTCACTGATAATCACAACAAGTGTTCCCGGTTTAACTACGCGTATTGTTTCTATGAGTGCGTCATCAAATGAAAAAGGATGCACGGGTTCCGGCATTGAAACAGAGAGCCGGGTATTAAACTCACTCAGCAATTGCAAATATCGCATCACATTTTTACGGCTTCTTGCTGGCTTTATTTCATGGTGGCCATGATCTGAATAGACGATACCTCCAATTTTGTCGTTATGGGATAGACCTGCCCAGGCTAACAATGCCGCTGCTTCTGCCGCTCTGACGGATTTAAAACTCTGTTGGCTGCCGAAAAACTGCGATTGGGACTGGTCGCATAGAATAAACAGTGGTCGTTCTCGTTCCTCATTAAAAAGTTTGGTGTGCGGTTCTTGTCGGCGTGCGGTGACTCGCCAGTCGATACTTCTGACATCATCGCCAGCCTGGTAAAGGCGAACTTCTGAAAACTCCATGCCGCGACCACGAAACTTCGATAAATGGGAACCTGATTGTTGGCGTGATATCTTTGAAGTTTTAGGGAGCTTTATGCTTTGCACGGCCCATCTTAAAGACATAAGCTGTTGCAGAGAAACATAAACCCGACCCGTGTCTTCTGCTGCATGATTGCTGCTTGGCGTGCCTGAACTTTTGATGAAGGTTTGTAAGCGCTCGATCATGATATTAATCCAGAGTTAATCATTCGGCTGCTTCACAGAATCATGCTACCGGAACCCGGTGGATTAATTCATTAATAACGCGATCGGCGGAGATGCCTTCAGCCTCTGCTTCAAAGCTGATTAAGATTCGGTGTCGGTAGACATCATGAAGTACAGCGCGAACATCATCCGGGCTAACATAGTCCTTACCATTTAACCACGCGTAAGCACGGGCACATCTATCCAGTGAAATAGTTGCTCGCGGGCTGGCGCCATAATTAATCCACCTGCCGAGATCGTCTCCAAACTTTTTAGGTTGGCGCGTGGCCATTGTTAAATCAACAATGTACTGTTCTACTGCTTCGCTCATATGGATGCTTTCTGTTTGCTTTCGAGCTTCAAACAGAACAGATTGGGGGATTTTGGTAAACGCGTCTATGGCAGAATGTGTGTTGCCGGCTTGATGTTCTAATCGGGCTAATTTAAGAATTTCCAGTTCGGCATCCGCGTTTGGGTAATCTATCATTACCTGCATTAAAAAACGGTCTAGCTGAGCTTCAGGTAAAGGATAGGTACCCTCTTGCTCGATGGGATTTTGAGTGGCCATGACCAGAAATAAGTCATCTAATTTGAAGGTTTCTTTACCTACGCTCACCTGGCGTTCAGCCATCGCTTCAAGTAATGCAGATTGAACCTTTGCCGGCGCACGGTTAATTTCATCCGCAAGAATCAGGTTATGAAAAATCGGCCCTTTCTGAAAGATAAAATCGCCTTGCTGGGCGCGATATATTTCTGTACCGGTTACATCGGAAGGCAGTAAATCGGGAGTGAACTGAATACGCTGGAAGTTGCCTTCTATTCTGTCAGAAAGTTCTTTGATTGCTTTTGTTTTCGCAAGCCCTGGCGCGCCCTCAACCAGCAAGTGCCCATCTGCCAATAAAGCAATCAACAAGCGTTCTACAAGATGCGATTGACCAATAATTGATTGGCTTAAAGACTGCCTGAGTTCGTTAAAAGCACTTATCGGGTCCATTCATTTTTCCTTCTTGATAACACTAGAAAATCCGGGATGTAAAACTAATTGATTCAGCCTAAAGAAGCAATTTCCAGACGATGAACTATTCTTAATACACCAGCCCTGTGCATTGCTTTAATTTGGGCTATTTGACACTACACTTTTTATGGGTTGTACGCTTTTTATTCAATGCTAAATAATGGTACGAACTCAAAAATAATAACGATCACTTTGTTTAATTACGCAGAGACTCAATAATATGAAATTAGTAGACACTCGAAGCAAGACGTATTTCCTGCAAGCCATTAAATCTGCGATTAAAGAAAAACTACCCGCCGGAGAGGCGGCAAACCTTATTAAGTTTGCCGATGAGTTTTTTTTAAGCGCGTTTGTAGATGAATTTGAAGGCCGTCAGGTTTCAGATGTACTTGGCTTATTAGTGTCTGTATGGAAATTTATTCAGGATTTTGACGGTAAAACCGCAAAGGTGAAAGTCTTTGATCCAAATCTTGAAGAGCATGGCTGGCAATCCTCGCATACGGTACTCATGGTTATGCAGAATAATATGCCATTTATTGTTGATTCTATTCGCATGACCCTGGCTGACAGAGAAACCAAAACGCATGCCATTCAATATGCCAGCTTTAATATAGAGCGGGATTCAAAAGGCAAGCTTCAATCACTGAAACAGCAAAAACATAAAGCCGATGAACTCTCAACTGGAGAGGGTATCGTTTTTATCGAACTTGACAGGCATGCCGATGCATCTGCCAAAGCCTCCTTAACTGAAGCGATAACAAGCGTCTTAAATGATGTTGCTTTAACCGTGCAAGATTACCCCTTGATGCAGTCCAAAATTGCCCAGATCAGAAGTGATGTGCAAGAGCTGGTGGCTAAGAAAACAGCCAAACTACCTTATGAAAGTGAAGAGTTAACAGAAGGCCTTGAGTTTCTCGAATGGCTGGAAAATGACCATTTTGCTTTTTTAGGTTATGTGGATATAGAAAAGGTTATTGAAAAGAAAGAGCCCAACATGAAGGCGGTTAAAGGCAGCGAGCTGGGTTTGTTAAAATCACATCCCGAGCAGATTGAGTCCATAGACTTTCATCGTTATGCAAAAAAACAAAAATCCGGTGCACGTTCTAATAGTTTTATTACCTTTGCCACAGCACCTACCCGATCAACAGTGCATCGACCCGCTTACCCTGAA
>JBFHPN010000108.1:0-7014 GCA_041592735.1 Oleiphilaceae bacterium
CCTACGCGGGCACCTTCCTGTGCTAATGCCAGGGCCAGATTCACCGAGGTGGTACTTTTTCCGACGCCGCCTTTGCCCGATGCCACAGCAATAATATTTTTCACCCCGTCGATGGCTTTCAGATCACTCTGTGCTGTATGAACGGCAATTTTAGTGTTGATCTCGATGGTCACCTGTTGCACGCCGTCCACAAACTCCAGATTATCACTGAGAATCTGTTTCATGCCTCCGATAATTCCTTGGCAGGCATAGGGCATTTCAATTTTCAGACTGACATGTCCTGCTTCGGCATGAAGTGACTTGATCGCGTTCAGCGCAAACAGGTCCTGATTCAAATAAGGGTCGCGATAGCTTTTGATGGCTTCTTCTAATGCTGAGTGTTGAAGATTCGACATAGTGGCTCCGTCAGTAAGATTCAGGTGCTGCATTCTACCTTAAATAGATTTGCAGATGCATTCTTTAAACCCGGTGCAGTATAAAAGCGAGTTTTTTGGCGGTGAACGTAATTTTCCACCCTGCTTAGGATGAAAATTGCGCAATAGACAGGTATCATAGCGCCGGCTTTACGCTGCCTGCAGTTCTTCGGGTATTTATATCGAATCTGTCGAAAAGTGTACATCAGCTGCTGTAATCAAATGTTCAATGTTAAATGCGTTCGATGGAACGTTGCTTCGGAAAAGAGTCGAGATGTCTGAGCGAAAAATACTGGTCACCAGTGCCCTGCCTTATGCTAATGGTCCTATCCATTTAGGACACATGCTGGAATACATCCAAACCGATATCTGGGTGCGTTTCCAGAAATTACGGGGTGAAACCTGTACTTATGTTTGTGCGGACGATGCACACGGTACCGCGATTATGCTGCGTGCCGAAAAAGAAGGGCTGACGTCAGAAGCGCTGATTGCCCGGGTCAAGGCAGAGCATGAACAGGATTTTGCGGATTTTCTGGTAGCCTTCGATAACTACTACAGCACGCACTCCGATGAAAATCAGCACCTGGCGAATACTATTTACAAGGCCTGCGTGGCGAATGGCAAGATCGCCTCGCGCTCGATCACTCAGGCTTTCGATCCGGAAAAACAATTATTCCTGGCCGATCGTTTTATTAAAGGAACCTGCCCAAAGTGCCAGGCTGATGATCAGTATGGCGATAATTGCGAGGTCTGTGGGGCGACGTATTCTCCTGCCGAATTGCTCAATCCTAAATCGGCGATTTCAGGTGCCACGCCGATCCAGAAAGCCTCTGAACATTTCTTTTTCAAGTTGCCTGAATTTACGGATTTTTTAAAAGACTGGACGCGCAGCGGCACGCTTCAGCCACAAATCGCCAACAAGCTTGCTGAATGGCTCGATAGTGGCTTGCAAGAGTGGGATATCAGCCGCGATGCGCCGTATTTTGGCTTTGAGATTCCAGACCAGCCGGGTAAATATTTTTATGTCTGGCTGGATGCCCCTATTGGTTATATGGCCAGTTTCAAAAACTTATGTGAACGTCGGGCGGATCTTGATTTCGATGAATACTGGCAAGCCGGCTCATCGACGGAGCTTTACCATTTTATCGGCAAGGATATTATCAATTTTCATGCCCTGTTCTGGCCTGCGATGCTCAGTTGCGCCGGATTCCGTACGCCAACTGCGGTCAATGCCCATGGTTTTGTCACCGTTAACGGTAAGAAAATGTCCAAGTCCCGCGGTACCTTTATCAAGGCGCGCACTTTTCTGGAGTATTTGAACCCCGAATATTTGCGCTACTATTTTGCCGCGAAACTGACTAGCCATGTTGATGACCTCGACCTAAATCTGGAAGATTTTGCCCAAAGAGTGAATGCTGATCTTGTCGGCAAAGTCGTGAATATAGCCAGCCGTTGTGCCGGGTTTATTACCAAACGCTTTGATGGTCGCTTATCGTCAGCGGCTTCTGAACCCGTGTTGCTGGCCAGGTTTATCGAAGCGGGTGATGAAATCGCCGGTTTTTACGAGGCCCGTGAATTTGGCAAGGCGATCCGCAAGATTATGGAGTTAGCCGATCTGGCGAACCAGTACATTGATGACAAAGCGCCTTGGGTCATTGCTAAACAGGAAGGCAAAGATGCCGAGCTGCAAGCCATTTGCTCAAATGGCATCAATATGTTCCGTCAGTTAATGACTTATCTGGCGCCGGTGTTACCTGCGATGACCGAGAAAGCTGAAAGCTTCCTGCAGGTCAAAATAACCTGGGCGGCGCGCACCGAATTACTTCAGGATCATCAGATTGCCAAGTTTCAGCCCATGATGACTCGGGTTGAAATGGATAAAATTAATGCGATGATCGACGCCTCTAAAGAGGCGGCCGCAGAAGAAATGCAGTTAGGTAAAAAGCCTGAAAAGATTCTGGAAGAGCCAGCGGCTGTTTCTGCGAGTGAAGAACCGATTGCAGCAGAAATTGAATTTGATGACTTTGCCAAAGTGGATCTGCGTATCGCTTTGATCAAAAATGCCGAGCATGTAGAAGGCGCGAACAAACTGCTTAAGCTGACTCTGGATCTGGGCTTTGCTGAAAAACAGGTATTTTCAGGTATTAAGTCTGCCTATCAACCCGAGGATCTGGTTGGCAAACTGACCGTTATGGTCGCTAACCTGAAACCGCGCAAGATGAAATTCGGTATGTCTGAAGGCATGGTTCTGGCAGCTGGCCCGGGCGGTAAAGATATCTGGTTGCTAGAACCCCATGCCGGCGCTAAACCGGGAATGAGAATTATGTAGTTGAGTGCGGGTGCCGGGTACAGTGCTCAGATGAATTAATGCATTGACCCCACCCCTAACCCTCCTCTTGTAAGGAGCGGTTGTCATCATGCTTTCTCCTCCCAGGCTAAGGGTAGGAGCGAGATGCTTTTTTTGGAGCACGTTAAGACAGATGAGTGAATACCTGTTAATTCTGGTCAGTACCATACTGGTAAATAATTTTGTTCTGGTGCAGTTTCTTGGTCTGTGTCCGTTTATGGGTGTTTCCGGCAAACTGGAAACCGCCATGGGTATGTCACTGGCTACAACCTTCGTGTTGACGCTGTCTTCTCTGTGCAGCTTTCTGGCATTCCGGTTTTTATTACAACCACTGGGTCTTGAATACCTGCAAACCATCACCTTCATCCTGGTGATTGCAGTCGTGGTCCAATTCACTGAGATGGTCGTGCGTAAAACCAGCCCGGTACTCTATCGGGTGCTGGGTATTTTCCTGCCCTTAATCACTACAAATTGTGCGGTATTGGGTGTTGCCTTGTTAAATATCAAAAAGCAGAACGGTTTTATCGAATCGATTTTATACGGCTTTGGTGCCGCTGTAGGGTTTTCCATGGTACTTATCTTGTTCTCTGCCATGCGAGAACGGATTGCTGTGGCCGAAGTGCCCGTACCCTTTAAAGGTTCAGCGATCGGTTTGATAACCGCGGGTTTAATGTCACTAGCCTTTATGGGCTTTACCGGACTGGTGAACATATAAGATGACGGCAATGACGATAATCTTAACAGCCGTTATCGCGCTGTTGGCACTGGCTCTGGTATTCGGTTCCTTGCTTGGTTTTGCAGCGGTGCGCTTCAAAGTTGAGGGGAATCCTATCGTTGATCAGATCGATAGCCTGTTACCTCAAACTCAATGTGGGCAATGCGGGCATCCGGGTTGCCGCCCTTATGCAGAAGGCATTGCAGCCGGCGAGGCGATCAATAAATGCCCGCCTGGCGGAGAGGCAACTATTCATGCCTTAGCCGACCTGCTGGGCGTGGAAGCGCCCGCGCTGGATGCTGAGCATGGTGAAGAAAAGCCGAAAATGGTCGCAGTGATTCGGGAAGCTGAATGTATCGGATGTACCAAATGTATTCAGGCCTGTCCGATAGATGCCATTTTGGGATCGGCAAAACATATGCATACAGTCATTGCTTCAGAGTGCACCGGTTGTGACTTATGTGTTGAACCCTGCCCGGTAGACTGTATTGATATGGTTCCGGTAGACCAGGGTTTGGCTGCCTGGCATTGGGACTTACCCAAGCCACTTACGATTATTGCTACCGATAAAGCACCCCGACAGGGAGCGGCTTGATCATGACGATGAGCGATACCATGACACCCTGTGCGATCAACTTATTTGATTTTCATGGCGGCATTCACCCGGCCGAACATAAAATCGAATCCAATCAGCAGCCGATTCGTCAGCTACCGCTGCCGCCAAAATTAATTTTGCCTTTAAAGCAGCATATCGGGGCCGCATCTAAAGTGTTAGTTGAACCTGGCCAGCAGGTCCTTAAAGGCCAGAAACTGGCTGAGGCAGATGGCTTGTTCAGTGTTGCCTTGCATGCGCCAACATCCGGTGTGATTGAGTCAGTGACTGATCATCCGGTGGCACATCCATCGGGACAATCTGACCGATGTATTATGTTAATCCCCGATGGCCAGGATACCTGGTGTGAACGCGAGGTCTGTGAAACTCCTTTCGCTCTGGATGCCAATGAAATCCGTGAAAAAATACATCACGCCGGTATTGCAGGAATGGGGGGAGCAGGTTTTCCGACGGGTATTAAATTATCGCCCCCGCCAGCGGCTAAAATTCAGACTCTGATACTGAATGCCGCCGAGTGCGAGCCATACATCACTGCCGATGATCGCTTATTGCAGGAACGTGCAGCCGAGGTGTTAGCCGGTCTGAGTCTGGTGCAAAAGGTGATTGGGGCTCCCCAGTGCCTGATTGGTATTGAGGACAATAAACCGGAAGCCATCGCAGCGTTAAAGGCGGCACTTGCTGAGCACAAAGCGGCCACTAACGGCACCATGCAGCTTTGTGTTATCCCGACTAAATACCCCTCAGGCGGTGAGAAGCAATTAATCAAAATTCTCACCAATAAAGAAGTGCCAAGCATGGGGCTGCCAGCGGATATCGGCATTGTTTGTCACAACGTGGGCACTGTGCTGGCGGTTTATCGCGCAGTTCGCTTTGGTGAGCCTTTAATCTCCAGAATCACGACATTGACAGGTGAACAGATACAGCAAAAAGGCAATGTCGAAGTCTTATTGGGTACGCCGATAGACTGGCTGATGACCCAATGTAATTATCACCCTGCTACGCCAGAACGACTCATTCATGGCGGGCCCATGATGGGCTTCACCCTGTTGCACGCCGACGTACCGGTAGTAAAAACCACGAATTGTATTCTGGCACCCTCTGTGTCGGAGTTACCTTTGCCACCCCCTGCACAGGCCTGTATTCGTTGTGGTTTATGTGCCGATGTTTGCCCCGCTGAATTGTTACCCCAGCAGCTATATTGGTTTGCCCGTGCCGAAGAATATGAAAAGGCGGAGCATCATAACCTCTTTGATTGTATCGAGTGTGGCGCATGTTCTTATGTTTGTCCGAGCTCCATTCCTTTGGTGCAGTATTACCGGCATAGCAAAGGGGAAATCAAACAGATCAAAGAAAATCAGCGTAAGTCTGATCAGGCACGGGAACGGTTTGAAGCTCGCCAGCGAAGGCTCGAAGCAGAACAGGCTGAAAAAGCAGCCAAACGCAAAGAACGTGCGGAAGCAGCGGCGAAAGCACAGGCAGAAAAATTGGCCCAGGCTGAGTCCAAGCCTGAGCTAGCACCTGAGGCAGCAAAAAAAGCAGTCATTAATGAGGCTCTGGAGCGGGTGCAGGCCAAGCATACGGAAAGCCCTGAAGAAGCGCTGGATGTTGATGCCTTAAAGTCAGCCTGGGAAAAAGCACAGGCCAAACTGGACAAAATGTACGATACCCTGGAAGACGCCAAAGTAAATATGCCGGATCAGGTGGATAAACTGAAGCGGGCAGTAGAAAAGAATCAAATGAGAGTGAATCAGGCCAAATTAGCCTGGCAGAATGCTCAAAAAACGCTTGCTCAAACCGCAGTGATGCCACCACCTGAAAACGATGTTCAAATAACCGCTGCACCGCATGCGGCATTGCCGGACATAGATGCCTTGAAAGATGCTTTACTCAAGGCTGAAGCCAAACTTGTGAAAATGCAGGAAACCCTGGCAGATGCGGCCCCGGAACAACAAGAAAAGCTGACGCGCGCGGTAGAGAAAAATAAAGTACGCGTTGAGGCGGCCAGACAAACTCTGGACGAGGCGCATCAACAACTTGCAACGATCAACCAAAAAGACAACTCCGAAGGTGGAAGCAATTAATGGCGTTACTAAGTATCACGTCTCCACACACCAAAGGCCCTCAGCGTACCTCGATATTAATGCGGTGGGTGATCCTCATGACCTTGCCCGGTTTGGCAGTGCAGACCTGGTATTTTGGCTGGGGTAATGTGCACAATGTGTTGTGGTGTTCATTGGTTGCCGTGGTTTCCGAGGCACTTATTCTTAAACTCCGCCATCGTCCGGTAGGGTTTTATCTGAATGATTACAGTGCCTTGGTGACCGGTGTTTTGCTTGGTCTGGCTTTACCTCCCTTTGCACCGTGGTGGATTGGCTTGATTGCCACTGCCTTTGCTATTGTGTTTGCCAAACATCTATATGGTGGCATGGGCTATAACCCTTTCAATCCCGCAATGGTTGGGTATGCCCTGGTGCTCGTATCCTTTCCGGTGGCGATGACAACCAACTGGGCCACGCCTGTCGGTTTATTAGAACAGGCTCCCACCCTTGGAGAAACCTTATCGAAAATTTGGGGTAATGCGGTACTGCCGGATGCTTTTACTGGCGCGACGCCTCTGGATACCTACAAGCACGAAATTGCCCATTCCCTATCTGAAGAAGTGATGCAGCATCCTGTGTTCGGTTCGTTTTATGCGCTGGGCTGGGAGTGGGTCAATATTGCCTTCCTGGCCGGCGGCCTGGTGTTGCTGGCACTCAAAGTCATTTCCTGGCAGACCCCGGTCGGTGTGTTATTGGGTCTCGCAATTCCGGCATTGCTCTTGGGGTGGGATGCGGATCAAAGCGCGCCTTTCATCTTGCATATGTTGGCCGGTGCCACCATGCTAAGTGCGTTTTTTATTGCAACCGATCCAGTGACCTCTTCAACC
>JBFHPN010000109.1:0-6952 GCA_041592735.1 Oleiphilaceae bacterium
CCGCATTTTGCTTGTCGACAATCACCGCCATACGCTTCAAGGTTTCCAGCACCTGCGCTTCGGTACACACACCATGACGTAACCAGTTCGACATATGCTGTGAAGAAATACGCAAGGTCGCGCGATCTTCCATCAAGCCCACATTATTGATATCCGGTACTTTAGAGCAACCTACGCCCTGGTCGATCCAACGTACGACGTAACCAAGGATACCTTGTGCGTTGTTATCCATCTCGTTCTGGATTTGCTCTGGCGTTAAGCTGCTAACATCCTTCAGTAATGGGATAGTCAGAATATCATCGACAGAAGCATGCTGACGTGACTTCAACTGATCCTGCGTTTTGAATACATCTACTTGATGATAATGCAGAGCGTGTAATGTAGCAGCAGTCGGCGATGGAACCCACGCGGTATTGGCACCGGATTTAGGGTGACCGATTTTTTGCTCCATCATCATGCCCATCTCATCAGGAATCGGCCACATACCCTTACCAATCTGTGCGCGGCCTTGCAGACCGGTTTCCAGACCCGTATCTACGTTCCAATCTTCATAAGCGGCAATCCACTTTTGCTGCTTCATCTGGGTTTTTGGAATGATGACACCCGCTTCCATTGAAGTATGAATTTCATCACCTGTACGATCCAGGAAGCCGGTATTGATAAAGACGACACGGTCTTTCGCTGCACGGATACATTCTTTCAGGTTGACAGTGGTACGACGTTCTTCGTCCATGATACCCATTTTCATCGTGAATTCGGGCAAACCAAGTGCTTTTTCAACACGACCAAACAGCTCATTTGCAAAGGCTACTTCTTCCGGGCCGTGCATTTTTGGCTTAACAATATTCACACTGCCTGTGGTTGAGTTCTGGAAAGGTGCATTGCCTTTCAGATCGTGAATAGCAATTAAGGTCGTGATCATTCCGTCCATAATCCCTTCAGGGATTTCACTGCCATCTTTCAGCAAAATCGCAGGATTGGTCATCAGATGACCAACATTACGGACGAACAACATGGAACGGCCTTTGATTTTTAATTCAGAACCATCCAGCGCCGTATACACACGATCAGGATTCATTTTTCGCGTAAAGGTCTTGCCACCTTTGGAAACTTCTTCTTCCAGGTTACCCTGCATCAAGCCCAGCCAGTTGCTGTAAACCACCACTTTGTCTTCTGCATCAACCGCGGCCACTGAATCTTCGCAATCCATGATGGTGGTTAAGGCAGATTCCATCAGGACATCCTTAACGCCTGCGGCATCCGTTTGGCCAATTGGGCTGCTTGCATCAATTTGAAGCTCAAACCGTAAGCCATTGTTCTCAAAAAGAATACCCGTTGGCGCAGCGGCATCTCCGGTAAAGCCCAGAAGTTTATTTGCTTCTTTAAGACCAACAGAGGAACCGTCTTTCAAATTAACCTGCAGCGCACCATCAACAATGGCATAGGCGGTGCTATCAACGTGCGAGCCCTGGGTTAACGGTGCCGCCTGATCCAGAAATGCACGCGCATAAGCGATAACTTTATCGCCACGAACCGGATTGTAACCTGGACCTTTTTCAGCGCCACCTTCTTCTGAAATAACATTGGTACCGTATAAGGCATCATAGAGTGAACCCCATCGCGCATTTGCCGCATTCAGGGCAAAACGTGCATTCATCACGGGGACAACTAATTGAGGACCGGCCATTTTGGCAATTTCAGGTTCAACATTTTGCGTACTGGCTTCAAATGCAGGACCTTCAGGTAATAAATAACCTATTTCCTGAAGAAACGCTTTGTAGTTAGCAAAATCAAAATTCGGGTTTTCACGGTGATATGCATCAATTTTTGCCTGAATCTGATCACGTTTTTCAAGCAACGCTTTGTTTTTGGGTGCCAGGTCGTGAACTAACTCATCGAAACTCGCCCAAAAAGCAGACTGATCAATACCGGTTCCCGGTATCGCTTTCTCATTGATAAAATCATACAGTTCTTTGGCGACTTGAAGACCACCCGCTTGAATACGTTCTGTCATTGTTTATAAGCCTCATAAAAGAGCAGAAGTGTGAAAAGGTGCAAGATTTTACATGAAAAGCCCACAAAGCCCAACCACTAACGGCTAGAAATTAATCAGGTTTTTATCTTGTTGCCTAAACGGCGAATAGAAAAAGCAGCAGGCTAGGCTATACTCAGTTAATTAATATCGGCAGTCTGCCTGATTCACCATTCAGATAAAGATACCACTATGTCTTCAACCACCATAACCATTGTTATTTTTGTGCTAATTTGCCTCTCTATTACCGCCATTTATATATCCCAGGCCAGAGAGAAAGCCAGAATAGAAAGAGCCCGGCGAGCAACCATATGTATGGATCGCTACCAGCGCATGCAGCAATTGCTACACGATCTGCCTCCACAATACCTCAATAATGAACTAAGAATCATGATTCTGGAGCGTTCAATCGAGACCCTGCATGAATTAGTTCAATTAAACCGCGACAGCAAATATGAAAGCTATCTAAAAAATGACATCGAGAACCTCAAACAGATTCGTGAACAAAATCCAAATTTTCCGCCTGTCACTGTAAATAACGAAGCCAAAGCCAAAGAAGTCAGAAGTAACCTGGAAATATTATTTCGCTTTATTGAGTCACAACATCGCAACAAGCGGCTGACTGCACCGGTCGCCAAAAAGTATCTGGATTTCATTAAACTGTCTATTTGCCAATCCAAGGCAGATATGTTCTGCAGCCGTGCAGAGTCTGCAAAAGCTAAAGGCAAGCCCAGAGTCGCGATCCACAATTACCATAGCGCGATTGATGCCTATAAGGCCTTAAGTGAACACCCTCAAGCCCTGAAAGCTATTCAGCAGCTGCGGATCAACATCAAGGCACTTGAAGCAGAAGCAGAGCAGCAAACACAATCATTGAAAACCACGCCGGAACCAGAAAAAGAAAATACCGAATGGGATTCCTTTTTGAAGGATGATAATTCCTGGCAAAAGAAAAACACCTACGATGACTAAGTTTAAAGGCAGTCAGGCGACATAAACAAAAAAGGCATGCGTAGCATGCCTTTTTTGTTTATGCGTTAAACCTGAATTCAGCGCAATTCCGGTGCAAGGTATCGACAGGATTCAACTTGCTTTTTCCACTGGGGAATAATTTTGGGGTATTTCTCATCAAACTGTTTAGTAATGTATGCGCCGCCCCACTCTTCCGACAAGACCTGATAATCATAGCCAAAACGCTCTTGATCAAGCTCTTTGAGGGCATCAAAGACAGAGATTTCAGCCTCAGCAAAGGAGTTAATATGCTTGGCACGGAACATATTGATCAAACGATCAACGGTGTAGGCATTCACATCAACTTTATGCCCCTTGACCTTGAGTAACTGATCTATTTCACTGCCTAATCTGGCACCCAGGCGGCCAACAGGCAAAGGCTCGAGTGAATTTTTAATACGACCTTCATCTCGCGTTACTAAAATGATTCTGGATTTGTATATATCCACAGCATACTTGGCAACTTGATCACGCGCTTTGGTTCTTACTGTGTTTAAACCAATATCAACAACATTGGTTTCAAGAGCGAACATCAACCGCTCATAATTCGGCATTTCCACAAACTCGACTCTGGGGAAAAATTTGATGGAACATTCCATCACATCCGCTAACGCGCCAGAGGGCAGGCCATTATCCAGAAGGAATGCAGGGTGAGGTATGTAACCCATACGAACAACGCCATCAACTGTCTCTGCACCAGGGTTGGCGACTGCATTATGGGCACCCAAAACCAGAGAACAATTTAACAGCACCCCGCCGGCCAGCTTCAACAAGCGGGTCGGAAATATTTGAGTGATACAACGGCTTCGCTCAAAAAAAGATATCAACATATAACTACCCTGTTTATTTTTGTTTATAAGAGTTAACTCAATACTAATTAAATGAAAGCATAAAAGACAGATTTGTCATCTAAAAATCTGCTTTCTATCAAAATTACTTACAATCTCTAAGAAAGAGAAACGTTCACAATTTCCTCACCCATCTGACACAAGCCCAAGCCATACTTCAGATAAAGCCTCTGAGCCTGCGCAAGAAATAAGGCTGCGCCGGCCCATTAACGCCAGGCAAACTGGCGAACAACCGAGATATCATCCTGCCTGGCCAAAATGCGCAGTGAAATAATTGCTTTATCATGGCTTTACACTAAATTTAGTAGTGGCCCAATATTCAGACTGTAAAGCAGGAATTTCATTATGAAGATCTTAAATCTCTTCCGAGCAGTATCTTATTTGGTATTCCCATGCATGATTACCTCACTTGCACACGCAGAAACCTACAGCATCCGCGCCGATGAGTGGTTTCCTATCAATGGCACACCTAATAGCGAAAAGCCCGGCTATATGATTGAAATCGCAGAAGCGATACTCAAGAAAAACGGCCACCAGCTTGATTATAAAACCATGCCTTGGGAAAGAAGCCTGGATCAGGTTCGTAAAGGTAATTTTGATTGCGTTGTGGGCGCCTATATTGATGACGCACCCGATTTTGTATTTCCAGCCTTGCCCTGGGGCATGATTGAAACTAACTTTTATACGATTAAAGACAGTGATTGGCGCTACCAGGGGCTTGAATCCCTAGCGTCGATATCTCTCGGCTCGATAGGTGGTTATGCTTATTCAGAAGAGCTCGATGCCTATATTGAGGAATTCAAAAGCACCTCAAAGGTACAAGTCATCAATGCTAACAATGCACTTGAACAAAATATTAAGAAATTACTGGCCAAGCGCATTGATGCACTGGTTGAATCGGATCTGGTGATGTCTGCCAAATTACGAGATATGAACCTGCTTAACGACATAAAATCATCCGGCCAACTGGCGGAAGCGACTAACATGTATATTGCGTGCAGCCCTGCAAAACCGGGTAGCCAGAAACTTGTCGATGCATTTAATACCGGCCTGACAGAGCTGCGACAGAGTGGCGAATTAGCCCGTATATTAGAAAAGTATGGGCTGAAGGACTGGCACACTGCTTCAGAATAAAACAACCCGTCAGAATAAAACAATCACTTCAGTGCCTGCTAAGCCAGACGCAATAGCACACCTATCTATTTTCGAATCGATTGAGATCAATGATACCAGCCTGTTCCGGCTGGTATTCACGAAACCATTCATGCAGCCAGTCTGTAAATAACCAGAAATCCTCATCTGTGCGCCTGATGCCAAACCTGTCCTTTAAAACACGATAATCCGATTCAGCCCCCAACCGCTTTAATGCGCGAATAAAATCGGGCAGTTCAGTCACCGACAGATCAAAAAACGTGTTCGGATAGCTACCCAGAATACCCGGATAAAGACTCACATAAAACAAATCAGGCAGCCAGCGAGATGACTCCATAAATAATGAAGACACATTGCGGTGAACACGATTCAGGGTCATAGAAATCACTTGCTGAGAACCGTCTTCCAGCGTCAGGCGGATAAAGGATAGTTCAGGCAGAAAAGCCAGATAAGCACCCTGCAGCGTTTCAAGTTCATTCAAATATCGCTGCATCGAAGGCGAACGTGACTCAACAAGCGGACTTGCGCGGAGTACCTCCGGCCCGAGATGCTGCCTTAAAAAACCAAAAAGTTCCGTTTTCTTATTCTCGGTTACATAGGTCAGATTTGAATGTTTTATATTGGCATTTTGTAGCAGCTTGATATAGCTCTGCACCTCAGATTCTGCACCCTGGTACCAGGATAGAAATTCGCGACTGGCATCCTTCTCTGGCATAAACATCAGAAACTGGCTTTCACCTTCCATTCGTAAAAAGTCCATGTAAAGCCGGGTATTCAGCTGATGCCCGACATTTCCGTAAACATCAAACCCGGCCACTAATAAATAATGAATGCGCTCCAGCAGGCTGTAACTGATGACCCAG
This sequence comes from Oleiphilaceae bacterium, assembly GCA_041592735.1. GTDB lineage: Bacteria > Pseudomonadota > Gammaproteobacteria > Pseudomonadales > Oleiphilaceae > PZPK01. The sequence goes on from JBFHPN010000109.1 coordinate 5,907, forward strand.
GCGGTTTTAGGGTCGCGCCCCTGTAGGCCTTTTACCACCGTCGCATTATCAAAATGGCGAAAGATAGTCAGGGCCGCATTGGGGTTATGCCCCTCTCCATCCCAGATCATATCCAATGAGAGCGACGTCCCCTGAGCAGATTTTCTTTGCAAGAACGCCAGCTTGTTCTGTAAGTGCTGTTCCTGCAATTTTGAATATTTCGTCCAGATCTCAAAGGGCAAGGCATTACTTTGCTCGGCAGCCGGTAAACGCAGATTATCAGCATGCTTCTTGGCCCCGGCAGGATCATAAAGCATGGTTTCTACATCCGGATCGACAAAGAACACCCAAAAGTGATCTTCAATCACGTTCAAAGCCACTTGACCCCGACAAACCGGGCCCTTGATGTAGCCCATGATCGTAAATTCAGCTTCTTCCAGCATGAAGCGATAACGCGCTGAAGCAGGCAGCTGTGCGAAGGTTTTGAAGGGGTTAGACGCTGTTTCAGGCTCATATCCGGGCAACGATGTCACCGCATAATCGGGCTCGAGAAACCATTCTTTCCATTTTGCCATGCGCGCATCATTCAAACGATAGGGCATATGGGTTTTATCAACAACCGTACTTAAATCGGGTTGCAATCGGTAATAAAAAACCTCACTACCGGGGTCGTCAAACGGTCTTCGAGTCGCAATTTCATCCACTGGCTCGCCTGGCGCGGTGCGCGAACGTACCAACCTGAAATACTGCTCTGGTCCGGTTGATTCAAAATATAAATGCCCCAAAAACAGATGCTCGAAGGCATAACGGCTGAATAATTGCTCTTTAAGAGAGGGGCCATTAAAAAAACGCTCCCACTTGGATATTTCCTGCTGATAGCTATCAGGCAAGGCAGCTGGTGGTTTGACTTTGGCACCCTGCTCCAACCAGCGGGTTACCTTAGAAAACTCAGCTTCAGTTAATGCCGGCATACCAAACGGCATCCCCCCCTGAGGATTATTTGAGGCGTAAGCATCAAATTCCTCAATGGTTGGGCAATGCTGGTCTCGACTCGCACTAAAATCAAA
>JBFHPN010000110.1:0-6826 GCA_041592735.1 Oleiphilaceae bacterium
AGGGGTTCATCAATGGCAAAAAGGATGAAGGTATTCGCGCCGCCTATCTGACACAGATTCATAGCCAGTATTATCAGGTAATGGCCCGACTGTATCAGGATTATGAAAAACAATGTCAGCAATCAGGCATGGTCGATTTCGGTGAATTATTACTTCGCTCTCATGAACTCTGGCTCAACAAACCCGGCTTACTGGCTCACTATCAGGATCGTTTCCGCTATCTCTTAGTGGATGAGTTCCAGGATACTAACACTATTCAATATGCCTGGTTGCGGGTACTCGCCGGCAATCGCATTCCGATTATGGTGGTGGGTGATGATGACCAATCTATTTATGGTTGGCGGGGCGCTAAAATAGAAAATATTCAGCAATTTGAACATGATTTTCATCAGCCCATATGCATCAAACTCGAACAAAACTATCGTTCAACCAGCACCATACTGAATGCTGCAAATGCCTTGATTCACCATAATACCGGTCGCTTGGGGAAACAGCTTTGGACAGAGGGCAATGAAGGTGAGCTAATTGATTTATATGCGGCCTTTAATGAGCAGGATGAAGCCAATTATATTGCCGATCGCATCGCAGCCTGGGTAGCCCAGGGTCGAGATCGAAGCGAGTGCGCCATTCTCTATCGCTCCAATGCGCAATCACGTATTCTCGAAGAATTTATGATTCGCCAGGGTATCCCTTACCGCATATACGGCGGTCTGCGTTTCTATGACCGCCAGGAAATCCGCAATGCCCTGGCCTATCTGCGGCTTATCTATTACCGGCACGACGATGCCGCCTTTGAACGCGTCATCAACGTACCTACGCGCGGCGTCGGCAACAAAACACTGGGAGATCTGAGAGAACATGCTCGCGAACAATCGATCTCTCTCTGGCAAGCATGCGTGGAACGCCTGGAACTCGGACTCATCAAGGGTAAGGCCGCGTCATCCCTGGCAACCTTTATCAATCTGATAGACGAACTATCCGAACAAAGCGCAACGCTTTCATTATCTGATTTAACCGCGCGCATGCTGGAACGCTCTGGTTTAAAGACCTTTCATGCCAATGAAAAAGGCGAGAAGGGCCAAGCCAGAGTTGAAAACCTGAATGAATTAATTTCAGCCACCAAAGATTTCGAGCCAGAAGACGATGAGATGGGGCCGCTTGCCACCTTTATTGCACAAGCTGCACTGGATGCAGGCGAGCAGCAGGCCGATGAGCATCAGGATTGTGTACAAATGATGACGCTCCATTCCGCCAAAGGTTTGGAGTTTCCTTGTGTATTTCTGGCGGGCATGGAAGAAGGCTTGTTTCCGCATCAGATGTCTATGGAAGAGCCTGGTCGCCTCGAAGAAGAACGCCGCTTATGCTATGTAGGCTTAACCAGAGGTATGGAAAAACTGGTTTTAACCTATGCAGAGTCCAGACGTTTATATGGGCAGGAGAAATATAATCCTGTTTCCCGGTTTGTCAGGGAAATACCCGCCGAGTTGCTGCAGGAAGTCAGAATTAAAAACAGTGTATCGATGCCGGTTTCATTCAGCCGGAATGTGTCACCCGACTTCACGCAGAATAGTTGCCCCTTCCAGTTAGGGCAACGGGTTGCCCACCCCAGTTTTGGCGAGGGCACCATCTTGAATATTGAGGGTCAGGGTGCCCATGCACGTATTCAAGTCAACTTTTCAGACAGTGGCAGCAAATGGCTGGTTCTTTCCTATGCAAAGCTACAAGCAATCTAAGCAAAGCCCACAGGGTAAGCTACGCTATAACATGCAACCTCATTATTAGGATATATACATGGCATCGCCGGAAGAGATCATTCTTGAACAACGCACACGTGCATTGAACCTGCGTGAAGACAGCCTGAACAGACAGGCTGAACAGCAAAGCCTGACAGAAAAACGGCTGAACACACACCAGAAAGAAGTGGCCGAGAAAGAGCGTTCCAATCGTTTGAAGGCTCAGGAATTAACGCTGCGTGAACAAAAGCTGCAGGAAGATCAACAATTGCTTGAACAGGAAAGCTTGTCTTTAGCGAACCGCCAGGTTGAACTTGCGTCCAGACAAAAAAAATCTCAGCTGTTTTTCTTACCTGTACTGTTGTGCGTATGCATTGCAGGCGGCTACCTTGCCTACGACTATGTAAACCAGCAAAAGCTTCATTATGCCCTGATATCTCAGGCCTCAAAAAATATAGATAAACTCGCCAACTTACTTAACATAACGCAGGATCAGGTGATCGATAAATCAAACGATTTACTATCTAAGAAACTTGAGCTGGATAAAACCAAACAGATGCTGCTAGAACTCAAAATAACCAGTGATCGGCTGTATGAGGAAATCAATAAATTTGAAAGCAGCCCGCTCACAGCATCCGGCGAAAAAACCACACTAAGCCTTTCAGCCGAAACCTTAGCCGCCCAACTCGCCAGTTTACGCACTCAGCTGGAAGATAATTATCTGACTATAGATATTAATGAGGCCTATATTGATCACCAGGAAAACGATTTAAATCTCTTTAAAGCTGCCCTGGCAGATCACCAGAAAAAACTTGCACAAAAAGAAGGCTCTATACAGGAACAGCAGGTGAAACAAGCCCTATTGGAAGAATTGCTTCAATCCAGCAAGACGCAAAACCAGCAGTTATCGAAACAGCTGGATGCACTCAATAACAGCCTGAAAGAACTGCAACGGGAACTGAAAGAAACCCTTAAAGAAAACAGAAGTCTGATTAAAGAAAATACTGCCCTGCAAACCCAGATTAAATCCTGATGCACTCTGCATTCATTCTCAGGTCACTTTTTTTGACAGAAATCGTTTAAAGGCTTCTTTTCTTTCATATTCGGGATGTTCTGGCTCCAGGGTGACACAGGCATCCAAATAATGCTTGGCTTCCCGGTAACCATTATTTGAGCGTTGGCCTGCTTCAATCATTTTGAGCATCACCTGCACCGCATTCAAGTTAATGGCAGGATGTTGAGGATAGACCTCCAAGGCTTTGCGAAACGAAAACAGCGCATCCTCAAATTTACCCTGCTCGTAATCAATGCGCCCTTTGCGGTTCAGTTCTGCAATGATGACTCGCTGATGGTAAGGGATAGGCGAATCGATGATGGCCTGAATACGCTCTACCAGCACTTTATTCTCGGGATAGCGCTTCATCACGTCGCGCAATAACTGCTCAGCACCGGCTCGGTCATCGGCATAGAGTTTTGCTTCAGCCACATCAATGTTAAGCAAGGGTTCTTCTTCTAACAAGGCCTTATGTCTTATCAATGCGGCATCTATTATCGCGATTGATTCTTCTGCCTTACCCTGTTCAAATTTTTCCAAAGACCGGAACATGGCCTCATTGAATTTGAGATGTTCACGTGCCGGCTCATTATCCGCGTATTTTTTTAACGACAGTTTAAGATGATTACGGCCTTCTTCGAGCAATTCGGCCTTTTTCTTCGGATCTTGGGTGAATGACACCGCTTTTCGTAGGGTTTTAGCATATAAGTCATGCTGATGCGGCGATTCTTTAAGGGTGCCTTCGGCCAGTTTTAATATCATTCTGCAGGATTTAAGCGAGACATCTATTTCTCCTACATCCAGGCTTAGCCCACTAAGCCAGCGTTGGCGATCCAGACTCATTGGTGAAAGTGAGGCCGATTTCATCAACATATCGAAAGCTTCACGTTTTTGTTTCTTTCGTTCGTAGCAAACAGCCAGACTATCCATCGCAGGCACTGCCAGATGGCTGGTCGAAATAATGCTTTTGAACTCTTCGATCGCTTCGTCAACCTGCCCCATTTCGGCAATACATCTTGCCCGGCCAATTTGCGCCCAGGTTTGCTCCTTACGCAAGGCTAAGGCCCGATTAAACATTTCCAGCGATTCTTCATAACGCTTTTGCTCATAAAGCATGTTTGCTGTTTTGCGTAACGCCAGAGAACGGGACTTGGGCAGCTTTATCATGATCTGCTTGGCCAATTCGACCGCACGATCATAAGCTTTATCATCCTGCGCCTGATTAAATTCCTTGAAAATTTCCTGCTGTTCCACCAGTTTCGTCAAGCGGTGTTTAAAGTCGCCCTGAGTGTAGGGCTTGGCAATATAGCCATCAGGTTCACACTCGATGGTCCCCAGGACGATATCATGCGTTCGCTCACCCGACACCACAATAAACAAGGTTTGGTAACTCAACCTGTTGATATGGCGCAGGTCTCGGAGAAGTTGTTGACCATTCAATCCCATGCCGAGATTAAAGTCACATAAGATAATGTCGTAGTTACGTTTTACGATTTTTGAAAACGCACCAGGGTAGTCCGCAGAAGTTTCAACATGGTTAGCCCCAAGCGACATTAACATATTTTTGCCAATGACAGCTGCAGCCCCCATATCATCGATAACAAGGGCTTTTTTCCCATCAAGCAGGGGCAAGACATTTTTAGATTCTTTTTTCATTCAGGCCTTAGTTCAGCAAGCAATATCAGTGATGGCGTATACCTAAATTATGTTAATTGAGTATAGACCAGTTATTTCAGCTTGCTGTGGAGGAATGCACAAATCGGCCCGATTAAGCGCGTTTTTTGTTAAGGCGCCAGGCGCTGTATCTGCCAGCTGTCATCCTCCAGGCGGAGATACTGCAATCGGTCATGCAGACGATTTTCCCGACCTTGCCAGAATTCAAAACGTTTGGGGATAATCCGGTAGCCACCCCACGAGGAAGGTAAAGGTATTGAACCCGTTTTAAATTTTTCTGCCGCCTCCCGGTATTTCTGTTCCAGGAAACTACGCGATTCAATCACCTCACTCTGATCACTGCACCAGGCACCAATCTGACTGCCGCGAGGACGTGTTGCAAAGTATTTTAGCGAGGCAGCACTGGAAATTTTTTCGCAGCGGCCTTCTATTCTCACTTGTCGATTTAACGCCAGCCAAGGAAAAAGCATCGCAACATGGGGGTAGCGCTGAATCTGTTTGGATTTAGAGCTGTTATAGTTAGTAAAAAATATAAAGCCTTGCTCATCAAAGAGCTTGAGCAATACCGTACGCACCGACGGGCCGGTATCCGGATCACAGGTCGCAATACTGAAAGCATTGGCATCTTGTATCTCAGCCTGTTTGGCTTGCATAAACCAGGCTTCAAACTGTTTGAAGGGGTTATCATCAAGCTCATCTATGTCCAGGCCGTTACTCATATATTCACGACGGTAGTCACCTATATCCATTACTCACCTTCTTACGTTGCTAATATAAACAGCCTATCACCATCCATTTGAGCCACTAAACATCAATTGGGCCAGCCAAACATCTCTCAAAGTTGTTTTACGTTTGCCAGGCGCTGAATGCCACCTAAAAATATATGACCAAGAAAGGCTGCCTTTTCTTTGGCATTGTGTGAGCCTATCTGCTCGGAGAACACCTCAATACTGGCACCCATCATCGCAGAAGTCATCAGATTTACGGGAAATTCTGGCACCATACCTGCCTTGATCGCTTTATGCAGATCTCTTTGCAGATCATTTACCAGCCCGCCCAGTTCCGCTTCTGCACTAATAAACTGCCGGAACGCATTGGAATTTTTACTGATAAGCTGCTGCATCATGGGCTGTTTTTCAAGCAACTCGCTATAGGCAAGAAAAGCGCCCATAAAAAAGGATTCAATATCATGCGCCTGACTTCTCGCCTCATTCAATACCGTTCTGACTTCCCTGATCAGGCCCGCTATCAACTCACGAAAAATGGTATCCTTATCACCAAAATGGTTATACAACGTGCCTACTGATAAGCCACTCGCTTCAACGATATCCATAATCGTAGCCCGCTCAAAGCCAATGGAGGCGAACACAGACAAACCTGCATCAAGAATGGCTTTGCGATTACTGAGTTTTTTTTGTTCTCTACGTCCTAGCGTATCAACCATATTACATCCTTTTTTTATTTATTAGATCTTTCATGCATCCGGAGCATAGACGCCTACATGCGCATACCCCATAGATTTCAGATGGCTGGCATGCAACTGGCTCATTGTGCCTTTATCACAATACAATAAGTAATTACATTCAGGCATCAGCTCATCCAACTTTGACATTAACTCATAAAATGCGATGTGTCTGACTTGGTTATTGGTCAGCATCAGCGGCGATTTCAGACTTTCTTCAGGATGCCGGATATCAATAATAATATCCTCTACATGGGGAACAGAAACGATATCAACCTGACTGATAGATTGAACGCGTGTTAACACTTCGTCTATCTTCACAGTCATACGTTGCTTTAACGCCGTTTCAAGAATACTAAAGTCAAAGGCAGCTTCTTCCTCCTGCAAGCGTTCAAAACTGGAACACGTTGTCGGACGGTCAGAAATGACACCGCAATATTCCGGCATATTTTTAGCAAAATCTTCCGTGCCGATCTTTCCCGAGAGGCGGATAATATCCTGCTTATCCATCGTAATCAGCGGCCTCAACACGAGCGTATTGGTTACCGCATCGATCACGCTCATGTTACGCAAGGTCTGGCTGGAAACCTGAGCCACACTATCGCCCATTACCAATGCGTGAATATCCAGGGATTTAGCGACTTCTTCAGCAGCTCTGAGCATCATGCGTTTTAATACGACGCCGCGTTGCGAGTGATGTATCTTCTGAACTATCTCTGCCACTACACCCTCAAAAGGAACGGTCACAAATTTCACACGATGCGAAGCTGCATATTTCTCCCATAGATAAAGAGATACTTGCTTGACCCCTATTTCATGCGCAGCACCACCGAGATTGAAAAAGCAGAAATGGGTTTTCAAACCCCGTTTCATTGTCAGGTAACTGGCGACTGTCGAATCAAA